>JALVDQ010000362.1 GCA_027008885.1 Thiotrichaceae bacterium
ACACTGACCTGATACCCAGGGTAAAAAAGAATATCCGTTATCTGGTGGAGGAACTCGCAGAAGAAGAGCAGGAACACTTTGATTTGTTCTCCGAAATGCTGATTCGCACAGACATTGAAGAGCAACTTAAAAAGGAAATAGAACGCCCTGTTAGTGATCACAAGTTTTCTGACTGTATCCACCTGCCTGACCTGGGTGAACAACCGAATGACCAGGATATTCTGCAATACGCGCTAATGCGTGAACACACTGCCATGCAGCAATACCAGTCCCTTGCAGAAAACACCGAGCCTGGTCCAGTTCACGACCTGTTTTTATTTCTCGCAAATGAAGAAACCAAACACAAGAATGAACTTGAGAAACTCTACTATGAAGTGGTTCATCGGGGTGGCGGGGTCTAAAACCTGTCTGGAAACAGGTTCTTGGACACAAGATCACAAGATCGATGCAAGCATAGTACCAAGCTTTACACCAGTAAAATCCGAGGGTAGTATTAGGATATGACTGCTATAAAGCGCAATATAGAAACCAAACTGAAGAAACTGCTCAGCCTCTTTCCTGTTGTGATGTTAATTGGTGCAAGGCAAACAGGTAAAACAACACTGAGCAAAATGGTTCATCCTGACTGGCAGTATTTTGATTTAGAGAATGCGGCTGATTATGATTTTATCACACAGGATTACGATTTCTTTTTTAGAGAGCATTCAAAAAATGTAATCATAGATGAGGCACAGGAAGCACCAGAGCTGTTTCGTCATTTACGCGGTGTTATTGATGCCCGGCGCTCAGAATATGGACGCTTTATTTTAACAGGATCAAGTTCACCCGCACTATTGCAGCAGGCGAGTGAATCCCTGGCGGGGCGTATTGCCATTATTGAAATTGGCACCTTAAAAATGAATGAAATCCGGCAACAACCCTTGCCTGCGTTTTATTCTTTATTTGAAACTGAAATTACTGCCGATTCTCTGCAGTCCCTGAAAAAACTAAAACCTGCAATCACAGACATAATTTCTCTCTTCTTGCGTGGTGGCTACCCCGAACCAGTTCTTGCAGAGGATAATGATAAATACAATCTGTGGATGGAAAACTACTACCGCTCCTACATTAACAGCGATATAAAACGCTTGTTCCCGCGTCTTGACAGTATTCGCTATCGGCGCTTTATCAAAATGCTCGCCTCACTCTCTGGTACGATTATCAACAAGGCACAGCTTGGACGCTCGATAGATGTCTCTGAAGCCACCATTCGTGATTACCTTGACATTGCCGACAAGACGCTCTTTTGGCGAACTATTCCCTCTTATGAAAATTCTGCCAGCAAATCACTGCTAAAAATGCCCAAGGGAATTATTAGAGACAGCGGCTTAAATCATTATTTACTGGGTGTAGACAATCGGGAAAAGCTCTTGCGCAGCCCGCAACTGGGGCAAAACTTTGAAGCCTTTATCATTGAAGAAATCATCAAGGGAATACAGGCAAGCAATGCAACCCGCTGGGATTATTATTATTTTAGAACAAGAAATGGTGCAGAAATAGACTTGATCCTGGAAGGCAGCTTTGGCGTGTTGCCCATTGAAATAAAATTTGGCACATACACCCAGCTAAAACAACTCACCTCACTAAAACAGTTTATACAAAAACAGCAACTCCCCTTTGGTATCGTAATAAATAACAGTGACGAAGTACGCTTATTAAGTAAAGAGATCATTCAGATACCCGCAGGATGCCTGTAAAACAAACATTATTTTGGGCATACCCTGTTACGCTCAAGTTGCTCATATCGGGATTTGAAAAACATGCAAAAATATATAAAAACAGGGGGGATGGGTGGCAGAGGATAGAAGACAGAAAGTAGCTCGTATGGAGCCCCGCGGAATACGGGAAGCAAAAAAAGGACACCATATTTTTAAATATTATTTCTGGGTTAAATTATGGGTGTCCTAAATTATTCGCTCGCTACAGCGCAAGTGTCTCGCTATGCAAAAATATGTAAAAAACAGGGGGGATGGGTATTATACTCTGTTTCTAATTGCGCTATGATTATGTGATTTTTTTCAAATTGCCCACAAAAACTTTTCTTTAGGAGCAAACCTTTAATGTT
>JALVDQ010000363.1 GCA_027008885.1 Thiotrichaceae bacterium
GTAGAGCTTATTTTTTTACCTCGCCCCGAGCGACGGTCAGGTTGTGTATAGACAGCAACTACCTCATGCGAAGAGTCAAGTAATGCTTGCAGGGCAGGAACGGCAAAATCCGGGGTTCCTGCAAAAATAATCTTTAGTTGTTTCTCTGGGTTCATCTGTAAAATTAGCTCGCTAGTCTAAAAAATAAGAAGAGGTTTACAAGAGTATTTCAGTCTGGCTTATGATTTGATGATAAAGTGGAATGTATATTTCGTAGTCAGGTTTCTTAAAACAGCTCATGAATCAGAAATTTGCTTGCGAAGAGTATATACTACATTACATTAATATGTTTCACATAGTTTGAAACTGTATTGAAACATAGTTTCGAGAATCTCTTGCAAAAAAGGAATAAGGAGAGAAAATGTCTAAATTTATTATGACCATATTGGCAGTAATAACCCTGATCGTTGTTTTGGGTATGGGGGTTTACAATCGGCTCGTAAGTGGTGATGAAAATGTTACCGCAGCATGGTCTGAAGTTGTAAATCAATATAAACGCAGGGCAGACCTGATTCCAAATCTGGTGAATACAGTAAAAGGTTTCGCAGCCCAGGAGAAAGACGTCTTAACCAGTGTCGTTGAAGCAAGAGCAAAAGCAAGCTCGATACAGGTTTCTGCGGATTCACTGAAAGACCCTGCTACGTTTGAAAAATTCACACAGGCTCAAGATCAGCTTAGTGGCGCATTAAGTCGCTTGCTGGTAACCGTTGAGCGTTATCCCCAGCTAAAATCAGATCAACACTTTCTTGATTTGCAAAGGCAACTGGAAGGTACTGAAAATCGTGTAACAGTGGCTCGCAGACGCTATGTCAGCGCAGTAAAAGATTATAATCTGACGGTGCGTAAATTTCCCGGCAATATTATCTCTGGCATAATGGGTTTTACTACCAAGCCTAACTTTAGTGTTGCCAATGAAAAAGAAATTTCAACACCGCCCACAGTGGACTTTAACAAGACGCCCGCAACTGCTCAATAAATGAAAAAACTACTCCTGGTCATCCTTTTTTTTAGCATTGCAAGTCTTTCGCTTGCCTTTGCCAGGAATCAGGATATTCCCGTGCTTAAACAGCATGTTACTGATCTTAGTGGGTTATTAAGTTCAGAACAAAAAGCACACATTGAGCAAACACTCGCCTCCCTGAAACAAACTGAGGGGAGCGAGGTAGCTGTTTTAATTGTGCCAACGACGCAACCGGAATCACTTGAGGGCTATTCCATGCGAGTGGTTGAAAAATGGAAGCTGGGGCGTAAAGATATTGATGATGGCGTACTTTTGCTCATTGCAACAAAAGATCGCAAAATTCGTATTGAGGTAGGTTATGGACTTGAAGGTGCAATCACCGATTTATCAGCCGGACGTATTATCAATGAATATATCACCCCGGAATTTCGGCGTGGCAACTTCTATCAGGGCATATTAGCCGGTATAACCCAAATCTCCAATCTGATTAAGGGTGAGCCTTTGCCAGAGCCGAGTAGCAATCAGGGATCAAATTCTGCCGACCCGGGTGTGTTATTGCCATTTTTAATATTTGGATCAAGCGCTTTATCCGCGATACTGGTTCCATTACTGGGTCGCCTGATAACAACTTCGCTGATTTCGGTCGGCGGCAGTGCCATTATCTGGTTTGTGTCTCACGATCCGTTTTTAACTGCTATCGCCTTTTTCTTTCTGCTCGTTTTCAGCAACGCATTTAGTGCTTCGCGCGGCACTAGCTATCGGGATGGCGGTGGCTACGGTGGAGGCTTTGGAGGCGGTGGCGGCTTTAGTGGCGGCGGTGGTTTTAGCGGTGGAGGCGGTGGCTTCGGCGGCGGTGGTGCCTCAGGGAGCTGGTAATGAACCTGAACAGAATCCTTAAACATCTTTTTTACCCAGGATGGTGGTTGCGACGTGATTTCCCACCTCAGGGTCTATCAAAAATTGAAGCGGCAATTGCGGCATCAGAAGCAAAACACAGTGGTGAAATACGTTTTGCCATTGAAAGTTCTTTGCCGTTAAAAGCACTCTGGCGTAATGAACCGATGCATGAGCGCGCAGTAGAAGTTTTTTCACTGCTACGCGTCTGGGATACGGAAGATAACAATGGCGTGTTGATTTATCTGTTGCTGGCAGACCAGAAAGTCGAAATCACCGCAGACAGAAATATTAACAAGGTAGTTCAGCAAGCAGACTGGGACATAATTTGCCAGCACATGCAGGAAAGTTTTAAACAGGGACATTTTGTTGAAGGCGTGATTCAGGGGATCGAAGAAATCAGCAAGCACCTTGAAAAACACTTCCCCAAAAGTTCTTCAGACAAAAATGAACTCTCAGACAAGCCTGTTATTTTATAAGTACCCAGGCAAAACACCCACTTTTTGCAGTTTATTGCATCTGTACTATAGTTTACGACGTAAATATATAAGTGGTGTGGCTTAAACCTGTGTTTTGAGGTAAATCTCACCATAAAAATAAATATTGAAATAAACCCAAGGAGTGAAGTATGAAAACTGTAAGAAAACTATCGGGCGTCGCCCTCGCGTCAGCCGCTGCAACCCTGTTATTGGCAAGCTGTGGTGGTAAATCAGAAAGTGCCAGCGCAGACAAAAAGGCAGCACCAGAAACTGCTGCAAAAGTCGCGCAGGTTAAATGTTCAGGGATTAATTCGTGCAAGGGAAAGAGTGCCTGTGCAACAGCAAACAGTGCCTGTGCTGGTCAAAACAGCTGTAAGGGAAAGGGCTGGATCAAAACCAGCAAAGAAGAATGTGATGCCAAAGGTGGTAAAATTATCACTGGATAAGCTGGATGCTGGATAAGGACGGCAAACTCATTTTTTGCATCTATTACCTCCTGTGTAACGTAAATAGACTGTGAAATAACAAGAAGTTTCACAATCGCATGGTCTTAGAAACCAGCGATATTTAACCACCAGGAGAATCTAAAGAATGAAAATAGCATCAAAACTTACAGGCGTAACTATGGCTGCTGCCGCAGCGACATTATTACTGGCTGGCTGCACCAATGGAGGCTCTGCTTCAACAGGAAGTGCCGCTGCCAACAAAATGGCATCAGCAGCAAAAGTCAAATGTTCAGGTATTAATTCGTGCAAGGGAAAAAGTGCTTGTGCGACAGCAAACAGTGCCTGCAAAGGTCAGAATAGCTGCAAGGGAAAAGGCTGGATAAAAGCGACCAAAGCAGAATGCACTGCAAAAGGTGGCAAGATAATTGGCTAATTTTTTTCAGGCAGGCGCCAGCTTAAAACTGTGTTTTGCAGCTCGATCTGGTTTCAATGCAGCTCAACAAGATCATTGCACTGTGTGACCATTGCGCCGTTCCCCCCAAACAATACAAACGATGTAAACAAAAATACCCGGCTTCGGAAGAAGCCGGGTATTTTTTTATTTCCAATTAGTGTGAAATACCAGCAAAAATTAGCACAGTAAAAATATGTAAAAAAGTAGGGGGATGGGTGTTTCTGGGGACAGAAGACAGAGCACAGAAGACAGAGCACAGAAGACAGAGCACATTTCTCGTTCCCATGTTCCACGTGGGAACGCAGTCCGGACGCTCCAGCGTCCCGTTCATAACGCCGAAGTGGAGCCTGCATTGAATATGCGAAACGCAGGTCTAAGTCGCGACCAAATTCCAGTCCGTGAGGTATAATACCCAAACAAAATTAGTCTCACGAAATTAGTATAAGGACTTCTTTAAAATATTACCGAATATTAATACTATGCATTTGGGGTAGAGGTATAGTATAAGGTGTAAAATTCCGTATCTGTAACCCCCTGGATTTCCCTGGCGATAGAGATTTAGTCTGATTATATGAAAATAAACTGGTTTAAATACGCTGCACCCATGAATTTCTATTCATTGGCTGGCAAAATGATTCCCTTTTTCTGGATTGCTGCGGTGGTGTTCACAGCAATTGGCTTGTACATTGGCTTTTTTAAGACCCCAGATGCGATTGATAACGGCATGAAACAATATTACCGTATTATATTTGTGCATGTCGCAGCCTCGTGGATGGCGATGTGGCTTTATGGGGTGATGGTTTTTTGGGCATTAATCGGGGTTATCTTTAATACACGCATTTCCTATATGCTGGCATCGGCGACTTCGATTACCGGTACGCTGATGACGATTATTGCACTGATTTCAGGTGCAATCTGGGGAAAGACCAGTTGGGGAACCTGGTGGGACTGGGATCCTAAACTGACTACTTTCTTGATTCTGCTTTTTGTTTATATCGGCTATATCGCATTACAATCAGCGATTGAAGATACCCGCCGCTCTGACAAGGCTTCGGCACTTCTGGCGCTGGTCGGATTGGCGATTGTTCCCGTTATTTATTATGCGGTTAATTGCCCTGACCCAAATCAATGTGCATCATTGCATCAGGAGTCATCCTTAAAGCGTATCGAACCCAATATTTTAACTGCGATGCTGGTGACAACACTGGGCTTCTGGATGTATAGCTTTGCGACTATTTTAATGCGAACCAAAAATATTATTTTGCAGCGTGAACGCAAAACAAACTGGGTTGCCAATCTTCCGGAAGTTATTGCGGGAGGCAAAAAATGAGCGATTTTTTTCACATGGGTGGCTATGCTGCCTATATTTGGAGTGTCATGGGCGTAGCCCTGTTTTTTATGCTGCTGGAGCCGTTTTTGCTGGTTTTGAAAAGACGCTCTATTTTACAAGAGATCAAGCGCAATAAACGCTTGGAAGAACGACGCGCAAGAGATAAAGGCAAGACATAAAAAAGGATAGAGGTTAACTATTATGAAACCAAGAAATAAACGCATTATCTTTGTACTCATTGCGCTATTGGGCGTGGGTGGGGCTTCTGCCATGATTGGTAAGGCAATGAAAGGCAATATGAATTACCTTTATCCGCCAGAAGATGTGTTAACCGGAAAAGTCCCTAAAGGGCAGGTTTTTCGCCTTGGTGGTCTGGTTAAAAAAGGCAGCTTGCAACGCAGTAAAACCTCAATGGAAGCGCGTTTTGTTGTCACCGATAACCGTGGCAATGAAATTACCGTGGTCACAAATAAAATCCTGCCAGACCTGTTTCAGGAAGGCAAAAGTCAGGTTTCTCGCGGTAAAATGAATGATGAAGGCTTGTTTGTTGCTGAAGAAGTTTTAGCGAAACATGATTCTGAATATATGCCAAAAGAATTAAAAGAAGTGCTTGCAAAAGAGCATTCAGCGCCCGCAAATAAAACCACTAAAATGGGTGACAAGTAATGATTCCTGAAATTGGTCACTTTGCCTTAATTCTTGCGCTGTCGGTTGCTGTTGTTCAGGGTGTTTTTCCGCTTTGGGGATCGTTTAACCGCAAGCTGGCATGGACGTCAATGGCTAGACCCGCAGCTTATGCACAGTTTTTCTTTTTGGTGGTTTCGTTTGGCTGTCTGCTGTACGCATTTGTCACCAATGATTTCTCGGTTTTGTATGTGGCTAGCAATTCTAATTCACAAATGCCAACCATTTTCAGGGTATCTGCTTTGTGGGGCGCGCATGAAGGCTCGTTGTTGCTGTGGGCGATGATCCTGGGTGGCTGGGGCGCTGCCGTAGCCTTCTTTAGCAAGGGTATACCCTCGGTGATGCTGGCAAGAGTGCTAAGCGTTATGGGCTTTATTGGCGTGGGCTTTATGCTGTTTTTGCTAATGACATCCAATCCGTTTGAGCGCTTGTTGCGGATTCCACTGGAAGGTCGTCAGCTTAACCCACTGTTACAGGATTTTGGACTGGCAATCCACCCACCCTTGCTTTATATGGGGTATGTCGGCATGTCGGTTGCTTTTTCATTTGCAATGGCAGCAATGATCGGCGGCAAACTGGATGCAGCCTGGGCGCGCTGGGCAAGACCCTGGACGAATATCGCCTGGGTTTGCCTAACCTTTGGTATCGCCCTGGGTAGCTGGTGGGCATATTATGAATTAGGCTGGGGCGGCTGGTGGTTCTGGGATCCTGTCGAAAATGCCTCGTTAATGCCCTGGATAGTCGGCACGGCATTGATTCATTCGCTTGCCGTTACTGAAAAACGTGCCTCATTTAAAGTCTGGACTATCTTGCTGGCAATACTGGCATTTTCCTTGAGTTTATTAGGTACGTTCCTGGTGCGTTCTGGTGTTTTGACCTCGGTTCATTCCTTTGCCAGTGATCCGGCGCGTGGTTTATTTATTCTGGTCTTCTTGCTGGTGGTTATCGGCTCGTCACTGGTGCTGTTTTCCTTTAGAGCGCACAAACTACGCTCAACCGGTACATTCTCTCTGGTTTCAAGAGAATCTGGCTTGCTGATTAATAATGTTATTTTACTGGTTATGGCGGCTACCGTGTTGCTAGGCACATTGTATCCTTTGATTATTGATGCCCTGGGTTCTGGCAAAATTTCAGTTGGACCTCCTTATTTTAATGCGATTATGGTGCCATTGGCGCTGGTGTTATTTTCAGTCATGGGCTTTGGTTTTTATTTGCGCTGGAAGAAAGATAAACTCTCAAGGGTACTAAAAAAAGCAGCTTTTCCGTTAGTGCTTAGTTTAGTTGCAGCATTTGCATTACCGCTGTTGCTCGCCGATGAGCTGAATATAAAAACAGTTCTGGGTGTGTTTGCAAGTAGCTGGATTGCACTGTCTTCCTTGATGTGGGTGCTTTCAGCAGGGCGTTCACCTTTCAGATTGCCTCTCGCTTCCTGGGGTTCGGTGATTGCCCATATTGGTATGGCAATGACAGTGGCGGGGATTACCGTTGTTTCGCTTTATGACTCAGAGAAAGATGTGCGCCTGGAGCAAGGGCAAAGCTATGAACTTGCCGGATACAAATATACCTTTACTGGGATTGAATCAATTCAGGGTAAAAACTATAAGGCAAATAGAGCAACGATGCAGGTTACAAAAGATGGCAAGCCGGTAACAACCGTGTTTCCTGAAAAGCGTGATTATGGTCCTGGCGCAATGCCAATGACAGAAGCGGGCATAGATGCTGGCTTTACCCGTGACTTGTTTGTTGCTCTGGGTGAGCCACTTGGTGGTAGTGCCTGGAGTTTTCGCCTTTATCACAAGCCGTTTGTTCGCTGGATATGGCTTGGTGGTGTGTTAATGGGGCTTGGTGGCTTACTGGCAGCATTAGATAAACGCTATCGGCGTGTGCGTCGTAGATCATTAAAGCTTGAGACAGGCAAGCAGCCAGCAAAAGAGCAGCTTAAAGAACAAACCAATCCGGAACTTTCAGGTGCCAGCGCATGAAAATGAAATTTGCTATTCCCTTAATTGCATTTGTTGCCCTTGCGGGATTAATGCTGTTTGGGCTAACAAATGACCCCAAATTAATTCCATCGCCATTTATTGGTAAACCAGCGCCTCCGTTTACCTTGCCCCGTCTTTACAAGCCCGATCAGACAGTCTCGGTTGATGATATGAAAGGCAAGGTCTGGATGCTGAATTTATGGGCATCCTGGTGTGGCTCCTGTCGTGCAGAACACCGTGTTTTGAGTAAGCTAATCAAGCAGGAAAAAATCCCTGTAATTGGTTTGAACTATAAAGATTATGGTGTGGAAGAATATGGCAACGATGCCTTGCAGTGGCTTGAAGTGCTTGGCAACCCTTATGAAGCTGTGGTTGTTGATAAAAAAGGTATGGCAGGTATTGACTGGGGTGTGGTGGGTGTGCCAGAAACCTTCGTCATGGATAAAAAAGGCATTGTTCGCTATAAATTTACCGGTCCTGTTTATCAAAAAGCAGTCGATGAGATTCTCATTCCTTTAATTCATAAATTACGAAACGAGCCTGGAAGTAAAACTGTCATTGATAAAAAAAGTGATAAAAAAAGCGACAAAAAAGAGGATAAAGCAGAATGAAAAGATTAATTTCTTCGTTGTTTTTGATGCTGTTTCTTGTGCTTGCCGGATCAGCACAAGCGGTGAAAATTGAGTTTCATGAGTTTGCCAACAAGGAGCAGGAAAAGCTTTATTTGCAGTTAATTGCCGAGTTGCGTTGTGTTAAATGTCAAAATCAAAACCTGGCAGAATCAAACGCAGAGCTTGCCAAAGATATGCGCGAAAAAGCCTATGAAATTATCATCAACGGCGGCACACGCGAAGATGTCATCAAGTATATGACAGACCGCTACGGTAATTTTGTTCTGTATAAGCCCCCCTTTATTGCTAAAACCCTATTACTTTGGATCGGTCCCGCGGTGTTTCTTTTTTTAAGCCTGTATATGCTGATCAAACTGATAAAAAAGCAGCAAAAAGAACCCGTTGAAACACTCAGTGAAGCAGATCGTGAAGTGATTCATGCTTTGCTTAAAGCAAACAATAAAC
>JALVDQ010000364.1 GCA_027008885.1 Thiotrichaceae bacterium
ACAACACTTGCACGATTAGGACGCTTGCCAGCCTTTGCCCCTGCGGTGTAGGCATCATCAGAACGTGGCTTACGATCAGCCGTGTAGTGATTAACCATGGAATCCATATTTCCGGCAGTCACACCAAAAAACAGATTCGGCTTGCCCAACTTCTGAAAATCCTCAGCAGAACGCCAGTCTGGTTGCGAAATAATACCGACACGAAACCCCTGTGATTCCAGCAAGCGACCAATAATTGCCATCCCGAAGCTGGGATGATCCACATACGCATCACCCGTAACAATAATAATATCGCAGGAATCCCACCCCAGAATATCCATCTCGTCCCTCGACATGGGCAACACGGATGCCGTACCAAACTTGTGCGGCCAAAATTTGCGATATGAAAAAAGATCAGGGGCAGTAATATTCATTAAGCCTGTGCCAAAATCAGGGTCAGTTTTTTACTTCTGTGCATGAATAATCCTGTGAATAGATAAATAATGCAAGGCATGATGTTTTCCAATTTGGTAACGACGCACTCTAATTGTAAAATTCTTAACCGCGAAGAGTATACTCATGGTACCTACAAAACACATGTTTAACCCGCTACCAAAATTCAAACCTAATTATTTACAACCCATCCCCCCCTTTTTTTATACTTTTTCAATAGCCAGACCAGAATGCCTTAGCAGTGCATCTACTTTGGGTTCTCTGCCACGGAATGCCTTAAAGGATTCCATTGCGGTTCGGGAGCCGCCTACTTCAAGTATTTCATTGAGAAAATCCTTGCCCACCTGTGAGTTAAACAGACCTTCTTCTTCAAAGCGTGCAAAGGCGTCGGAGGATAGCACTTCTGCCCATTTGTAGCTGTAATAGCCGGCAGCGTAACCGCCTGCGAAAATATGTGAGAATCCATGTTGAAAACGGTTAAAGTCGGGGGCTTTGACTACGGCGACTTCATCTCGCGTTTGGTTTAAAACCTGCTGTATCTGTTCTGCTGTTGTTATTGCAGGGTTCTGGTGGATGCGCATATCAAATATGGAAAATTCCAGTTGGCGTACCATTCCCATGGCGGACTGAAAATGTCTTGCTGCCTGCATTTTGTTGAAAAGCTCATCTGGCAGTTTTTCACCTGTGGCGTAGTGTCTGGCAAACATATCCAGTGCTTCACGTTGCCAGCACCAGTTTTCCATAAATTGGCTGGGCAGCTCGACCGCATCCCACTCTACACCGCTGATGCCGGATATATCGAGATAATCCACCTGCGTCATCATGTGATGCAGACCATGACCAAATTCATGGAAGAGCGTAATGACTTCATCATGCGTAAACAGGGCAGGTTTGTCGCCTGCGGGTGGGGCTGAGTTGCAGGTCATAAAGGCAACCGGGGTTTGCAGTTTGTCGCGCATTTTAAAGCGACTGCAAAAGTCTGCCATCCAGGCGCCACCGCGTTTGTGCTGACGGGCATACAAGTCCAGATAGAAACGGGCTTTTAGCTGCCTGTTTTCATCATAAATTTCATAGAAGCGCACGTCTTTGTGCCACACATCGACGTTTTTATTTTCCTGAATAGTGATGTTGTAGAGGTTTTCAACCAGCTTGAAAAGCCCGCTGAGAACGCTATCCACAGGAAAATACGGTTTTAAATCTTCGTCGCTAATGGCATAGCGTTGCTGCTTTAATTTTTCGCTTGCGTATGCAATATCCCAGGCTTGCAGTTCTTCAATGCCCAGCTCATTTTTGGCAAATTCACGCAATTCCTGAATTTCTTTTTTTGCAAAGGGCAGTGATTTTTCTGCAAGTTCATTCATAAACTCAAGGACTTGCTCTGGAGACTCTGCCATTTTGGTATCAAGCGACAAATCAGCATAACTTTTGTAACCCAGCAATGCCGCTTTTTCCTGCCGAAGTTGCAGGATTTTTCCCATATTGTCGCTATTGTCCAGCTCCGGCTTGTCGCCCTGATCCGATGCCCGGGTGCTGTAGGCACGATAAACTTCTTTGCGCAGCTCGCGGCTGTCTGCATAAGTGACCACTGCGTGATAGGAGGGAAAATCCAGGGTGATGAGCCAATCCGGAAGATCCCGCTGAATGGCTGCCTGTCTTGCCTGTTCAATAGCACTCTCGGGAAGTCCTGCCAGTTGATCCAGATCACTTATTTGTTTTGTCCAGGCATTGCTTGCATCCAGCACATTGTCTGAAAATTTGGATGTCAATGTTGAAAGTTCTTTGCTGATTTCTGCGAAACGCTGCTTTTTCTTGTCGGGCAAATCCACACCGGAGAGACGGAAGCCTTTCAGCGAGTCTTGCAGGCTTTTTTGCTGTGCGGCATCCAGATTCAAATTGTCCTGATTATCCTGTATTTGCTGTAATGCCAGAAACAGTGCCTTGTTCTGTCCCATTTCGGTGCTGTATTCACTGAGCTTTGGCAGGCAGGCTGTGTAGGCATCACGCAGTTCTGTACTGTTTAAAACACTATTCAGATGGCTTACGGGTGACCACATTCGCTCCAGTTCATTATCAAAAAGCTCCAGTGGGAAAACCAGGTTATCCCAGCTATATTGAGTATTTTCTTCGAGTAACTGTTGCGTCAGTGCGCGACCCTGCGCGAGCAGCTCATCAAGTGCAGGTTCAATGTGTTGCGCCTTGATTTTGCTAAATTCGGGTAAGTCTTTGATATTTAATAAGGGGGATTTCATCTTTATTTTTTTCCAGGTGATTAATCAGTGTAACTTTATCATTTTCTATGCCCAGAACCATTTCACCTGATAATATCCGGGCAAATTCAGTATTTACCAGCTCACCCCGCCAATCATCCGAGAGCCGGCTTTTATTTGCTTGCACCATTTTTGCCACCTGTTTGCGAGTGGCAATGGAAGCAGCAGTCAAGCCGTTTTTTTTTGCCTGAAGCTGGATCACTAACATAAGTAAATCAATGATTAGATTCTGTCTGGCAGTGGGTTTTTGGCTTCTTGGGGGGACGGGCCACTCTGATTCGGACATATTTTGGGCTTTATTGATGAGTGCCAGCCATTCCTGATGATATTTTTTGGCTTTGTCGCTGAGCCCCCTGATTTCCCCAATTGCTTCGGATGTTTCAGGTTGCTGTCTTGCCAGATCAAGCAGAATGTCATCACTGAGCACCCATCTTCTTGGTATGTTTGATTTCTCTGCGCGTTCTTCCCGCCATGCAGCCAATTCTCTGAGAACCGCGAGTTGTTGGGCGTTCAAGACCTGGTTTCCGCGTACTTTTTTCCAGCGTTGCCTGGCATTAATGGCATAGGTATCAGGATCAACAGCACGGGAAAAATCTTTTTGCAACCAGGCAAGACGGTTTTTTTCAGTTAGTAGTTGCAGCATTTTGGGATAAATCTGCGCAAGATAGCGAACATCATCGATGGCATATTCCAGTTGCTTTTTATTTAAGGGTCTGCGAGTCCAGTCTGTGCGTGACTGGGTTTTGCTTAATGTTACTCCCAGCACTTGTTCAACCAGACGCGCGTAGCCCATTTGATCGCCATAGCCCAAAACGGATGCTGCAATCTGTGTATCAAATATTGGCGCGGGCATCTTTCCGCTTTCCTGCAACAGAATTTCAATATCCTGATGTGCAGCATGAAAGACTTTTACAATGTCCGGATTCTCCAGTAGCACATAAAATGGAGACAGGTCATCAATCAGTAATGGATCAATACAGGCTCTATGCTCACCTGCTTCAATCTGAATCAGACAGAGCTTGGCAAAATAGGTTTTTTCACGAAGAAACTCCGTATCCAGAGCAAGCCAGGGCGCATTGCTGATCTTGTCAACAAATAGCCTTAGCTTATGTGTGGTATCTATATATTCAAACAAATCAGTCTCCATTCAGCATAGATTTATGCATTCAAGCATAAACTACTGTTTTCAAATAAGGAACTTTATTCTTTAATAAGATATAAGTAATTAATAATATTACGATATTTTTCTCTTCGTTGACATTTATCAAGCCTTTTGTCATTCTTTACCCGTCAAGCGAATTCCTCCAACCGCTAGGAGGAGTATAGTCGGCGTCAAGGAGGATGCTCCCCCATAAACCGACAGAAAAAGACCTATTCTATTCCTACGAATAGGTCTTTTTTTTTGTTCTTTGGTCTGTCACTACTTTATACCCTTTATGGTCAAGAATCTCCTGTTAGAGACACATCTTGTTTTGCGAATAGCCACTTGAAAGTATTACCCTATGCCAAAGAGAAAACGAAGGATAGTGCAAACGAAGGAGGTGTAAATTGTTTTCCTTCTTTACAATCTCTGCGTAACGATAGATTTGAACTCCAAAACTTGAATATAAATATCTCCACTTGACCATCTGGAAAGGACAAGTTGTGAAGGACAAACTCGCTATTTTATCCTTTTGTCAGAAAATACCGTAGCTTATCTTAAGAATGATGAAGTTATCCAGGATACATGAGATATTAGTGCTCATGTTGAGAACAGAACTGATTTCGCGCTCTTTTATTTTTTAGAGACGCTTTTCGGAGTGAAAAACTTGTAACTGTAACTGTACTGTAAAGAGTTTTTTTGTTGTTAGCCCCTAAAGTCCTTCGGGACTTAATTCTGCATGAGCTACCCCTTGCTTGTTGCAGAAGTTTTAAGCCAGACTTCGGTCTGGCTTTTTTTATGGCTCATATTGTATTTTTGCGGCTATTTCGAAGTCGCTTCCTTGTCTTTATAAAGCAGGTATTCTTTCAGCCAGCGTCGGTATTTTTCTTTTTCAATCACCTCTTTCTGTTGTTTTGTTGGTTGCTTCCCATGAGGATCGAGAAGCATTTTGTTTTGCCTGTTCCACAGGTAGAGCTGGTTTGTATTGCTATCCACCACGCCGTCTTTGAAGAGGAAGGCATTTTTATAATTCCAGCCGTAGGCATGCTCCATTGTTTTTTGCATCACTGTCTGACCAAACGCATAGTAGCTTGCATCGTTTAATGCCAGTTCAAACAGCGTTGGGAACAGGTCGGCATGTGAGCCATATAAACTCTGGATGAGACTTTTAGGGCGCGTTTTAAACAGGTCGTATTTTTCAGGAAGATAAAAATAGGCGGGTACAGCAAAGTGCAAAAACTGCTTTTCGCTGCTGGTGTAATCATCAAAGCCCCGCAGTGGATGATCGCCAGTCGCAACAACAATGACCTGATCCTTTAGCGGGCTGTTTTTTAGCCACTCAAGAAAATCTCCAAAGGCATTGGTCTGGTAATGATAACCAGCCAGCATGAGTTTTTTGCGTTGCAGCTCATCTTCGCTGCCGGCATTTTGTATTTTGAAATCAGGGGGATGATAATCTGCCGGCAAACGCACCGGAGGATGGTTATTGGTAGTCAAAACATAGAAAAAGGCTGGTTTTTGCTGCTGTTGCAGTTCATATTCCAGATATTTAAAGACGTATTCATCGTAGGCTCCCCAAGGGTTATCCTTGGCTTGCACCTGAAATTTGTCTTCAATCACAGTGCGTCCAATGTATTCATCAAAACCCTGTCTGGGCCAGAAAATATCGTGGTTGCGCCAGGAGCTAAAACCGCCGCTGAGAAAGATGGCGTGATAGCCCTTTTCCTTAAAGGGTCTGATATTTGACATTGAAAAACTGGTTTTATAGCCACTTGATTGTGATAACGGCGTCAGTGGCGAATTTAACAGAATATTTTCAATGGTGGGATTGGTACCATTCTGATTGCAGAAAAAATTAGGCAGAAAATAATCTTGCCGGGCGTGTTTTCTGAAGCTGCCGAGCACCGGATTATCAGCAGCATCCGTTAGGGCAATGTGGGTTGACCAGCCTTCCATTTGCACAAAAATAACATGCGGAGGGCTGTTTTTTATTTCAGCTTTGATGGCAGTTTTGCGTATCAGGGGGTAGTCTCGACTAAAACCGGCTTTTTGCTTTAATTCGGCATAATTTTTGACCCTAGCCTGAGACAGGATTTTCTGGGTGGATTTGTTCAGATTGTTTTCTTCCCGGTTGGCAATCGCGTACTTCATGTGAAAAACAGCATTTTGCGTGAGTGAATTGATAAAACTGTTACTGCTGATCGAGGATTGCTTGAGTGTTAGAGGAAAGGTACCGGCACTACCCCGGGCTGCCAGCATGATCAGGGGCAACAACAAGATCAGAGACCAGTTTTTTGCAGGTAGCAGGTTTAGCGTTTTTTTGGCAAAGCGTAAAAACAGAAAAACCAGCAAAAAAGCAAGCAGTGGCGCAATGATTCCAAGCAGGATCAACGAAGGGTAAGCAAATCCGCTCTCGATCACTGCCTGCGTATCATCTTCAAAAAGTCCGAAAATTAGTATGTCGATGGGTGTACCAAAAAAAAGCAGGTAGCCAATATCAATAAATGCCAGCAGCACAATATAAATCAGCACAAGCGCAAGAGAAAACCTGAGCCATTTCAGGAACAGTGATTGCTTTTTTATCCAGAAGAAAAACACATAGGGAAGATAGGCTAACAGCAGCAGGCTGATTCCCACAACGCGCAAATCAAACCGCAGACCAACCGTAAACAGCTTTCCAAGAACGTGAAGATTGTTATGAATATCCTCAGAATTGCCAAACCAGAACAGCGCAAGGAAACGCATGATCCCCAAAAAAATAATCACAATCAGGGAAAAGACAAGGGCATGAGTATTAACTTTGGATAACAGAGTTTGCTTTTGCATAGCCATAACATATTATTATTCAAATTTCGGAGTTCAAATCTATTGTTACGCAGAGGAACACAGTGATTATATCTGCGACTCTCTGCGTTACTGATCAAGATAACTGGAGTCAGAGAAATTATTTGCCTGGCGTAGTGCAATCCAGCAAGTGCCACGTTTCTTTTGCTACAGATGGAGATGGGTGGCAGAGGACTGAGGACAGTAATCCTGCACAACTACGCAAAAATATATAAAAAACAGGGGGGATGGGTATTATATGTAATGATTTACCCATCCCCCCCTTTTTTTTATCTATTTTTTTGCTTTATCTGCTTTCCGGAAGTGTGATATTCAACTCTAGCACATCATAATCCGAGCCTTTTTCAACATTGACGTTCACATCTTTCTCGTTGACCTGAACGTATTTTCGAATGACCTGTAATATTTCATCTTTAAGTTTTGGTAAATAATCAGGTGCTTGCCTTGATTTGTCTGCGTGTTCATGCGCTATCAATATCTGCAAGCGTTCCTTGGCGAGGTTAGCCGTATTTTTCTTCTTGTTTTGTTTAAAGAAACTAAATAATCCCATATCCTTGTCCTCTTTGATTCCAGATTATCCGGATTATCCAAATAGCTTCTTGAAAAAGCCTTTCTTTTCTTCGGCTTTAATGAAACGCAATGGAACATTTTCACCCAGAAAACGGGAAACTACATCCATGTAGGCCTGCCCTGCTTTACTCTCTTTGTCCAGGATGACGGGGTTTCCGCTGTTGGATGCCTGCAACACAGATTCTGATTCCGGAATGACGCCAATCAGCGGAACCGAGAGTATTTCTACAATATCATCCATGCCAAGCATATCTCCATCTTCTACGCGATCAGGCGAGTAGCGTGTGATAAGCAGATGCTCCTTCACGCTTCTGCCTTCTTCGGCTGCTTTTGAGCGGCTTTGCAAAATACCGAGTATGCGGTCTGAATCCCTTACGGATGAAACTTCAGGGTTGGTGACAACAATCGCTTCGTCGGCAAAATACAGCGCCATAAACGCGCCTTTTTCGATGCCTGCGGGGGAGTCGCAAACGATGTATTCAAAGCCATCTTCTTTAAGCTCGTTTATGACACTTGCTACGCCTTCTTTGCTTAAGGCTTCCTTGTCGCGTGTTTGTGAGGCGGGCAGAATATACAGATTATCCACGCGCTTGTCTTTAATGAGTGCCTGTTTCAGGGTTGATTCACCATTGATAACATTCACAAAGTCATAAACGACACGGCGTTCAACGCCCATAATCAGATCAAGGTTGCGCAGACCAACATCAAAGTCAATCACTGCCGTCTTGTGCCCCCTGTCTGCCAGACCTGATGCAAAAGCCGCGCTTGATGTTGTTTTACCGACACCACCCTTACCTGATGTGACTACAATTACCTTACTCAATGTTTGTTCTCCGTTTATATCGTTATGCTCTTCAAAAAAGCTCTTCAAAAGCAGCCGCGATTTTTAACTGTGAATAAATCGCAAAGAGTATAAACACGCTATGAAAGCGGCTCAATAATTAATTTTTCATTATCCAGGCGGATCATTGCCGGTTTGCCTATAAGCGTTGTGTTACTCTCATCCAGCAATTGGTAGCGTCCTGCAATCACAATCAGTTCTGCCTGTAGTGACGAGCAGTAAATTCTGGCAAGCTGGTTGCCATTGAC
>JALVDQ010000365.1 GCA_027008885.1 Thiotrichaceae bacterium
CAAGATACCCAAAAATGAAAAGGGAAAACCCAAGACATTCACCCAACAAATAACCTGCCAGCCGCCCAGTTGTTTAGCTACTTGAGCGCCCATTGCATAACCTAAACCACCTAAAACACTCGCTGCAAGCAGATAAAGATCACCAATATGCAGGTGCATTCCACCTTGTAATAAAGAGTAGATAACGACCAGTAATGCACCAGTCAATGCGGCAATCCAAAAGCCTAAACTGGGTCGCTCATGCGAGATAATAACAGCAAATATTGCCGTAGATAGCGGTAATAAACCAATCACCACACTGCCATGCGCTGCGGGTACTGTTTGCATGGCAAACGCAGTCAATACAGGAAAACCCAAAATCACACCCAAGGCAGTTAGTAAAAGCTGCGAAACCTGTTTTCGATTAGGAAAAGCCTGTTTAAATATCAGTAAAATTGGTAAAGCAACCAAAGCTGCAAGCACAGAACGACCTAATCCAATAAACAGGGGATCAAAAAAAGGAATAATTAAGCGCGTAACAGGCAAGGTCAAAGAGAAAATTGCAACAGCAATAAAGCCCAATACCATGCCCTGATTGATTGTTTTTTGCTGTTTGTCCATGCCTTTCATGTCTATTCATTCATACCGAGGATAAAAAATAGTAAAAACAGGGGGGATGGGTATTGGATTATTAACCACTTTCCTGATATTAAACTAACTATACGGATTTAATGAATAGATAACAGATTCAAAATATTATTATTGATGCAGTACAGTTTAACGAAAAAATAACTGTACTGCTTTATTTGTTTTAGGACTGTTCCAAGTGTGTGGATAGATTATGTATTTTCAGGAAGGGGATCAGAGTCCTGCTTTTCAAAAACAACATCATCATAAAAATCAGCTAAGGTACAACTAAAGTTGATGCTGTCAAATTCAACCATGGCATCAGCTTCTTTATAAGTCGTAATAAGCCATTGATTATCTGCCTGGCGAGAATAGCGTTCAAGCAGGTATTCCTCCGGATTAAGCAGTATGTATTCTTCAAGGCTGGGAATGCCCCGATACAGAAGAAACTTTCTTCCCCTGTCATTTGCCTCTGTTGAAGGAGAAAGCACCTCAATAATTAATTTGGGTAACTGCTTGACGTAGTTTTGTTCTGGCTGCTGGTCAAACGGATCACAGCAGACCATAACATCAGGATAGAAAAAAGCCTTATTTTCAGCGATGTCATCACCAATTCGTACCTTCATATCTGATATATAGGTGCTACAGCCCGATCCTTTCAAATGTGTTTTTAAAAGAAATGCACAATTTAAAGAAACTTTAACATGGGCATCGCCCGCCCCAGCCATTGCATAGACTTCACCATCAATATATTCATGGCGTACCTCTGCGTAGGGTTCACCTTCCAGATATTCTTCAGGGCTAATTAATAACTGTTCTGCTGTGACTTGGTTCATTGGTTTTGTAAATTTGGTTTTTATAATTTGCTAATGGGTTAATTTGTGTTTTGCAGGTCGGATACTACATTATTCCGCTGTATTCGAAGTATAGCAGAAACGCAAACAAAACAGACTCACTTACTCTTCGCAAAAACAATAAACCCAAACAAAATTTCGTTTCCTGTTTTTTGATATTCAAGGCATTGCGACGGGAGCATAGTAGGGCTATGTAACCTAAAGCAATAACGAAGAAGATCAGAAAACAGGGGTTAAATTGTTAGATTAATTTTGAGCGGGTACTATATTGCTTGAGTAATTTTTGATCCTTGAAGCGTATATTCTGCTCACTGATAAAACTATATATCCTTTTATAGTCTAAGCTACAGCAAACCCAAGTTGATGTACTAAAATTTATTAAATATAAGGCTTTCCCCCGTATGCCTGATTATGCGCCATCATACGTCCGCGATATGTATGTTTCTTCGACGAACTCGCCTGTTCTGGATAGAATTGTGTTTACCATTGACCATATTCACCGGGGTGGCGCGGGTATTTATAGTACCTTTGATGTAGTCAAATACCTTGTTTCACATAAAATCCCTGTGGCTGTTTTTATGGAATGTACTGATCCTGCCAATTTTTGTCGGGTTGACAAGGCAGAAGCA
>JALVDQ010000366.1 GCA_027008885.1 Thiotrichaceae bacterium
TGATAATGATCTGAAGCTCTTGCTCAAGGAAGGGATTGATTTGGTATTTTTGCCGCAAACGCAGGAAATGTACCCCGAAGGCAATGCCACACGGGTTGAGGTTGACGGCATTAGCGACATTCTTGAGGGTGATTCACGTCCGGGGCATTTTTCAGGTGTGGCAACCATTGTGGCAAAACTGTTTAATCTGGTGCAGCCCGATGTATCTGTTTTTGGGGAGAAGGATTTTCAGCAGCTTATGTTAATCCGGCGCATGGTTGATGATCTTGATTTCGGGATTGAAATCATCGCCGCACCAACCGCAAGGGAAGAGAGCGGGCTTGCCATGAGTTCACGCAATAATTATCTGGATGAGCATCAGCGCAAGCAGATCGCCCCGGGGTTGTTCGCAGAGTTAAGCAGGATTAAAAAAGCAATTCTCGCTGGCGACAGGGATTATTCAGGCTTGCAAAAAACCAGCGCAGAACACTTGAATCAACAGGGCTTTAAAACCGACTATATCGAAATACGCAATGCACATGATTTGTCTGTGGCTCGGCAAAGCGATACCGAGCTGGTTATACTTGCATCAGCGTGGCTGGGCAAAGCGCGTTTAATTGACAATCTTCGCGTAAGCACCACATGTTGAGAAACAAATACAGGAGCAGTGCTTAAACAATGCGCCATTCGGCGTTTTGTATCCTCAACGCAGACTACATGCTCTGTTTCTGTCTTTAGTTCTCTGTCCTCTGTCCTCAGAAACACCCATCCCCCCTGTTTTTTACATATTTTTGTGTGGTGTTGAGAAGCACCGTTGCCGCAACTGCGTAGGGTTGGTGTAGCCATGCGCAACCAACTGAATCTTGGTTGGTTGCGTAAACTCCACCAACCCTACAAGCAATATGCACTGTCTTCTGTCACCCACCCGGGTTGGTGCCGGGGATGAAGCCCAACGAGTGCTTTTTAGTGGCTTAAAACCAGCTCACCAAAGACTTTGGGGGATTTCCAGGCGCTGTCGGTTTCCGCATTCCAGGAGATTTTGGCATCCCGCGAATAGCCGTTGTCGTCATCATTAACCTGAATATCAAAGCCGAGTGTATGTTCAGGTTTTGGTATCACGCGAAGCGTTGTCCAGGGGATCGCAATATCAAGTTGATAGCCTGCCGGATTGGGTCGCATTGCATAGCGAATTGCGCTGATGTCTTCTTTTGGTGTTTTACTGCCCGCCTGAATGGGGCTACCCATGCGGAAACTTAAGTGGTAATCATTAAAGCCGTCATATTGATCGCTGCGGCTGGCATCTGCATCAATATAAATTTCAATCGAATCGTCTGCCCAATACTGCTTTTTTGAATCTGCCACAAATTTGTCGTCAACAATGCCAACCCAGATATAAAGGTATTTATCATCCCAGTTAGCACGCCAGCGCGCGGTTAAATCGCGCGGATTTTCAATCGTTCCCTGAATGATTTTGTTGATGTTTTTGGCTTCTGTTTTATGCAGTGTGTGTTGCCCTGGTGCCTGTTTGGGAATAATGGCAAAACTCGCCCTGGTTTTTTTGGTATGCCCTGAAATCAGGAATGACGGTATTCTGCCTGGCTTGGGGTGATGATAAACCTCGCCGCCCTGACAGTTTTTCCACCAGCAGGGGTTGTTATGAATAAAGCCCAGCAAGGCTTGATACTTGGGTGCTTCGCTGTCTGGCTGCGAGATATATTCCTTGATTCCCCAGCTGCCGTGCCAGGTTGATGGTCGTGGCGCGGAGAACGGCAGAAACAGTTTGCCACCCTGATTCTTCCAGCCGGATAATAACTGGTAATATGCCTGCGCCATGCGCGGGTCTTTATTTGCCTGGTACAGATAGGGGGTGGCTCCCTGTGTCATTGAATGGGTTTTGTGGTGTACCAGATGTTGCCCGCCTTCATAGGCAATCAAATCTACGCCATAACCTTTGGTGATTTGTGCCTGTTTGCGCACAAAGGTCAGCAGGTTTTTAATCGAATAGCGATTGTCCGCACGCTTCAGCTCCTTAAAGACATCATCAACACTTTTTATTGCCGTCATGCGCTTTTGCGGGATATGAAAATAAGCACCAATGGCAACGGCATCAACGTATTTGTACGCATTCTGAAAGCCCAGCAGGGTTTCTGTGAGGCGCGTATTCGTGGTCATGCTGCCCATTACCCGAACCAGTCTTTGAGTGCCGCCAAAAACTTTTTCCCAGGCTTTGAAGATTTGCACACTTTTCATGGAATAATATTTTGATCCGGCAATATTGCGGTTTTTGTCCAGCTTGAGTTTATAACCGGACTGTTTCATGTGCTCGGCCTGAGGCACAAAAATATTGTTCCATGCTTCGTTTGAGTATTCGATATAGACCCGCAAATTGGGGCGAAGCTGATTCTTTACCATCTGCGCGAATTGAAAAACATAGGTGTTATCGGCATTGTGCGGAATATTAAACCAGGGATCAGCGTTGAGGATATTCGCCAGGCGAATCATAATTTCCAGAGGCACGCCGCGAACGCCCTCCTTGCCGCCCCAGGTCGCCTTGTTGATTGTGGGACGATCTGCCCATGAACGCACATTATTGCGCGTAATGCCTGCCATATTCATAAAGCGGATGACTTTAAAATCCTTCATATAATTTAAAAATTCAGGATTAAAAATAATTTGTTTTGCGTATTTTTCAAAGGGAAGAAAGCTGCTGCCACGACATTGGCTTTGATTGGCGATATAACGGAATGGATTGTCTTTGCAGATTCCGCCGGGCATTATTATTTGAATATTGCGAATATAGTTTTTGGGATTCGTTTTTTCGATAAACAGGGTTGCCGTATAGGTTTTGTAGAGCTCTCCCTTTTGCGGCATCGGCACCAGCCGGATAATATCCTTGCCTGGAAGACGCTTGATGAGTTTGGCACTTGCGCCATAGCGGATCTCTCCCTGTCCCTGGTATAAAACGGTGTATTCGCCCTGCGGTAAAGCCTGAACGGGAATGTGCGCGAGAAAGCGGGTGCCTGCCTTGCCACCGTTCAAATCCTGCGGCCAGCCATTGGCATCAAATTTTACATTACCCTTTGTAAACCAGGGGCGCGCTTCATCAAATGGCAGGGCATAACGAAACAGGTCAACAAAGGGGATACTTGAATCCACTTCAAGTGCTTCATTGGTGTTCATGCCAAGTGGCGAGTTCAGGTTTGCGGGCGGACTGGCGCAGGCTATTGTGCCTGATGCCACTATCAACATTAGCGCCAGCACTGGCATAAACAGAGCTGTAAAACGGAGGAATCCTTTCATAATTATTCAAAATTCAGCTGCAAGTATCAAAGTCTGACTTGTTTCTGTCAAAATGGTTCTACTCGCCTGTGAACTATAACCCCTTTGTCTCTTTGTTCTCATACTCACTTATACTCACCCATCCCCCTGTTTTTTACATATTTTTGCGTAGTCAGCCTGTGTTGAGGAAGGAAACACGGGAGCAATGGCTGACCCGTATTCCGCGGGGCTTCATACGGGCTACGTTGCTGTCTTCAGTCCTCTGTCTTCTGTCCTCAGATACACCCATCCCCCCCTTTTTTTATATATTTTCGTTTTAAAGAACAGGCTTCCTATGCTTTTAACATTTGATACAGCTCATCTTTTAAATGCAAACGCTTTAGTTTCAGGCTTTCTATAAACTCATCAGATGGTGTTTCGATGTTTTGCTGAATCCGTATCATTTCATGTGCCAATTCATCATATTCTTTGAAAAGTCGCCTAAAATGACCATCTTTCATTTTTAAGTCGTGAATCTTGTCGTTATATTCCGGAAACTCATGGTGCAGATCGTGCTGTTCTCCAAACATTTCTTCTCCTGACCTTTGTTTTTACAAAGACCCGATTCTAGCACAGGAAGAGGTCAGTCTAACACTTACAAATCAGACATTATTTGAGTATAACTCTGAAGCGCGGGATATTTTCCGGTGTCCACAATGCTTTTGCGTGAGTCCGGTTGCTGAATTGCCAGTAAATATTTAATGCCGTATCTCTCGGCAGCTTGCAAAACCTCGAGGTTGTCGTCGATAAACAAGCTTTTGTTTTTATCAAAGCGCTCCTCTTTTTGTAATGCCTGCCAAAAACCAGGCTGTTCTTTTGCCAGACCAATATCGTGCGCAGTGATGACACGATCAAAATATTGCTGCATGTCGATGTAGGAAAATTTTAAATCTACCGTTTTGTTATGCGCATTAGTAAGCAATACGACCCTTTTTTGCAGCTTCTGCAAATAGTGCAAAAACTCGATTACATGCTCTCGCAATGCAATCCGCTCTGCAACTTCATGCTTCAGATTGACAATATCCATTTGCAGTGTTTCCTGCCAGTGATCCAGGCAATACCATTTTAGCGTGCCTTTATGCTTCTGGTAGTTTGCCAGCAGATCGGTGTGAGCCTCAGCGTTACTGATACCATGCTTTTCGGCATAGCGTTTGGGCATGTGCTCAAGCCAGAAATGGTTGTCAAAGTGCAAATCCAGCAAGGTGCCATCCATATCCAAAAAGACCGTTTGAATATTTTGCCAATTGATAGGAATTTGTTTCATCTGCTTGTAAACTCCACACATGAATGTAATAAAAAATGTAAGAAAAAGCGTAACAAAAAACGCACCAGATAAAAAACCGCCCACCATACACCAAACCCGGATTGTTGCCAGCAGTCATCTGTTTAAAATTGAGGCACTTGATCTGGAATTTTCCAATGGCGAAAAGCGCCAGTATGAGCGTCTTGTCAGTCGTGGGGCGGGAGCGGTACTGATTGTGCCTGTTCTTGACCAGCATACCATATTGCTTATCCGCGAATATGCTGCGGGTACAGAGCGCTATGAACTGGCGTTTCCCAAGGGCAAGGTCGAAAAAGGCGAAGCCATACTGGATGCTGCGAATCGTGAGATTATGGAAGAAGTCGGCTATGAATCTGGCAATCTTTCATTAATGAAAAGCCTGAGTCTGGCACCTGGCTATTTGGGGCATATCACGCATATTGTTCTCGCGCAGGATCTCTTGCCACATCGTGAAGAGGGCGACGAGCCAGAAGAAATCGAGGTCGTGCCATGGAATATCAATGACATGGACGCATTGCTGGATCGTGATGATTTTGCCGAAGGTCGTAGTGTTGCCGCGCTGTATTTATTGAAGCTGGCTCTTAAGCTGTAAAAATGAATCTATTGTTTGTAGCTGGCTTACGATAAATTCGGTGCTGGCATTGGCAGAGTGCAAATCATCGCCAAAAAATGACCATCTTTTTCCATGAAGCGTAAATGTGCCATTGCCGTTTAGCCAGATATCCACAGGATGCAAGACGCTAACTTTGGCAGATTTAAACTGGTTAAAATAGTCCACTGACTTTACCAGCTTGTGGGAGTTGATCACTCTCAATTCTTTCAGGTGGGCATTATAATCATCTTCAGACAGGAAAATGGTCGGACGAAGCTTGTCGATTCCTTCAACCTGCAAGTGATAGCCAAGCAGAATAATATTGTCTGCCAGGGGTTTAAAATGTTCGATGGTTGCTTTTATAAAAGGTGTCCACTTATCGAGAAAGCCCGATCTGGAATGATCAAAATTAAGTACTTGATTATCATAAGATTTCCATAACTGTGAAATAACAACCGTCTTGTAATGCTTCTTCAGTTTATAGGCAGCCTCCCGCAAAGCATCACAGGGAGTATCTGAAAACTCATCCTGAAAATCCACGCCTTTTAACATCACACATCCGCCGCGTGTTATGGAATCAACCTTGTCACTGCTTAGCTCCAGCGCTTTTGTGAGTGGATAAACGTATTGTTGCAGGACAGAATCTCCAATAAACAGAACCTCCGCCTGATCACCTTCCGAGATATTCACACCTGGTTCAAAATGCTGAAAAAAGGATTCGCTATTATGCTGCGTGACCTCATAGGCAAACGGATTTAATACTTTAAAGCGTTCTCCCACGCCTTCATGTTTGGCAATATAAATTCCGGCAACAGCAGTAACCATAAGGCTTGCCAGCAATGAGGATATTTGCAGGAAGGTTGATGTGTTTTTCTGGTGAACCGCTCTGCGGATGGGCTTTTCTATATATTTGTAGGTCAGCCACGCCAATATAATCGACAATAACAACACCACACCAAGAATAATGTATTTGTTTTCAGTCAGTTCAAACAGATGGATATATGAAATAAGCGGCTGGTGATAAAGATACAAGGGGTAGGAGATTAAACCGATAAACACGAATGGCGAAAGTGCCAGTAAACGCGCAACACTGGTTTGCTCCGAGAATGCAATTAACAGTGCCGCTCCAATAATCGGATACAAGGTGTTAAAGCCCGGGAATGTTGAGGTTTTGCTCAGAAAAAACATGGGCGCGATAATCAGAAAAAGAGCAAGATACGAAATAATCTCTTTCTGGTACTGCTTTAATTGAAATTCTTTATAAAAATCACTCGTCATTGCCAATGCCGTAAATGCACCGATAAGTAGCTCAAAAGCTCGGTACTGAGGCAAAAAATACGTTTTCATGGGAGCCACTTCGACGGATTGAACCGCCATAAAAAGGGAGACAAAAAACAGTATCAGTGTAATCAGCAGAATATACCTGAGGCGTAAAAAAGACAGCAGAATCAGCAAGGTCGGCCAGACAAGATAAAATTGCTCTTCAACGCCCAGAGACCAGAGATGTATCAGCGGTCTTACGGCTTCATCCTGGGCAAAGTAGTTGACGCCCTGTGAAAACAGGATATTTGCTCCCCCCAGTGCAGAAAAGAATAATTCCTTGCCCAAATTATCGAAGGCGCGATTGTCGTAAAACAAAAAACCAAAGAGCAGAACGACAACAAGCGTGATGATCAGTGCTGGCAGCAGTCTTGCAATACGCCGTTTATAAAAATTTAGATAAGAAAACGTGCCTGCCTGAATTTCTTTATAAACCAGACCGGTAATCAGATAGCCACTGATAACAAAGAAAACATCAACGCCAATAAAACCACCCGATAAAAAGGTAAAACCTGTGTGAAATATGATAACCGCGATAACGGATAAGGCGCGGAGTCCGTCTATATCAGGTCTGTAGTTCATGCTAATTACCGTTTGATTTATTTTTAATATATTTGTGCTGCCCGGAACTGGCTTTCCAACAAGATTTACATAGCAACCACGGTGGCAATTCTATAGATTGTTTAAATTATTAGTTCTGTATTTTCGACAGGAGGACAAAATTCAATGATATTCAGAAGCTGTCTGGAAAATATGAATCGTAGTGAGGACAAATCCAGGAGGCTCCCAGGCTATGCAGCCATATTCATTAGGGGTATATTCAATTATCGTGTGGTTTCTGTATAATCGCCCGTTTTACCAGAAGCGGAATCCCCCATGAGCGCGAGTGAAGGCTGCACAGACAATAGTTGTGATTTACCTGATATTGCCAATGAACCACATTCAGGACCCAACGCCCCCCTGAACTGGGTTGGCATGAGCGAAATTGAATTACCTGTACACATGATCAATGGCAAAGGTGAGCAAATTCAAACTGTTGCCCGGGTGCAAGCGTATGTGAACCTGATTGATCCGGACAGCAAGGGCATTCACATGTCACGCCTCTATCTGGCAGTTGACCGTATTTTAAGTGACCATGTTTTGACTCCGGCTCTGCTTCGTGAAGTAGTAGAGCATTTTGCAGACTCACAGGGCGGTATTAGTGATAGCGCCTATCTTGAGTGTCGTCTGGAGTTTTTTGAGCGCCGCAACTCTCTGATCAGCAATAATACGGGCTGGAAAAGCTATAAGGTTCGCCCCATCACATCACTGCGCAAAGGCGTATTAACCACCGAACTCAGCATCGAAGTGCCCTATTCATCCACCTGTCCCTGCTCTGCCGCTTTGTCCCGGGATATAATCCAGCAGGGCTTTGAGCGCAAGTTTGGTGCTGCTGATGCTGCTGATAATGATGCCAAAGTAAGCCTGAAAGACGTCTATGACTGGCTGGGAACCACCGAGGGCATTTCTGCGACTCCCCACAGTCAGCGAAGCCTGGCTCAGGTACGCGTAAAACTCTCCGAAAGTGTGAAAGATTTACCCATCTCACGTTTAATTGACGAGATCGAAGAAGCACTCTCAACCCCCGTACAGGCAGCGGTAAAACGCGAAGATGAACAGGAATTTGCACGTTTAAATGCTGCTAACCTGATGTTTTGTGAAGATGCCGCGCGTCGGGTACAAGCCAAGCTAAAACAGGATAACACCCTGGACGACTTCTGGATTCGCGTCAACCACATGGAAAGCTTGCATCCGCACGAT
>JALVDQ010000367.1 GCA_027008885.1 Thiotrichaceae bacterium
GTGGCAGGACCACACCCCTACCCGTCAATGGTGCGTGACTTTCAGACAATTATTGGACGTGAAGCCAAACAGCAATGCCTTGAACAAACCAGTCGCCTGCCCGATGCGCTGATTGCCTGTGTCGGTGGTGGCTCTAATGCGATTGGTCTGTTCCATGAGTTTTTGCCTGATCTTGATGTCGCAATGTATGGCGTTGAACCTGCGGGTCACGGCATCGAAACCGGTGAACATGCCGCACCACTGAGCACCGCAAAACCCGGCGTTCTGCACGGCAACCGCATGTATTTAATGGCAGATAAAGATGGTCAGGTTATCGAACCGCATTCAATATCCGCAGGGCTGGATTATCCGGGTGTCGGTCCCGAGCATTGTTTTCTGAAAGATACTGGCAGAGCCACTTATGTTTCAATCACCGACGAGGAAGCGATAGAGGCATTTCACGCTCTAACGCGCATTGAAGGCATAATTCCCGCTCTGGAAAGTAGCCATGCACTTGCCTACGCCATGAAACTTGCAAAAACAATGGATCAGGATAAAACCATTATCGTTAATTTATCGGGGCGCGGTGACAAAGACATTAATACCATCGCAGCACATGAGGGGATCAAGCTATGAGCAAGCGTTTAAACGACTGTTTTGAAAATCTGAAGGCAGCAGGAAAAAAAGCACTGATTCCCTATATTACCGCGGGTGACTCCAATCCTTCGATCACAGTGCCACTAATGCACAAAATGGTTGCATCGGGAGCGGATATTATTGAGCTGGGCATCCCCTTTTCTGACCCAATGGCAGATGGTCCAACCATTCAGCTTGCCTGCGAACGCGCTCTGGTGCATCACACCAGCTTGCATGATGTACTTGAGATGGTGGCAGAATTTCGCAACAGCGATGAGAATACACCGATTGTTTTAATGGGCTATCTCAACCCGGTTGAAGCAATGGGCTATACTGAATTTGTCGAGGCTGCCTCCAAAGCAGGCGTGGATGGCTTGTTGACGGTTGATCTTCCACCAGAAGAAGCAACGGAGCTATTACCTGTATTGAAAAGCAAGGAAATTGACCCGATTTTCCTGTTATCGCCCACTACAACCGCAGAACGAATCAAGAAAATCAGCGATGCTGGGAGTGGTTATTTATATTATGTTTCATTAAAAGGAGTGACAGGTTCAAGCGCACTCAATGTTGATGAAGTCGCAGAAAGAGTAGCTGCAATAAAAGCGATCTCAGCCCTGCCCGTCGGGGTTGGCTTTGGTATTAAAGATGCTGACAGTGCTTCATCAGTCGCCGCTGTTTCAGACGGGGTTATTGTGGGTAGCGCAATTGTTAAAATTATTGAAAACAACCCTGATGATGCTGATACAATACTCAGCAAGATTGGGGAACTGCTGTTATCCATGCGCACCGCGATGGATGGGTGAAGTGGGTGTTAGAATCAGTGTAGCTTAGAATCAAATATTGGAATTCTTTCTGAAACTCAACTCTTAATTATATATGGTTATTTAGCCATACAAATATTATACTTCCTTTTATGGAAAATGTTGAATTTGAATGGGACGAGTCTAAAAATATCCTAAATCAAGAAAAACATGGGGTATCGTTTTATGAAGCTCAGTTTGCTTTTTTTGATAAGAATAGATTGATTGCAGAGGATAAACAGCATAGTGCTACAGAACAACGATTTTACTGTTTTGGTTTAAATCAGACAAAAACAGGTATTTTAACAGTTAGGTTTACCTATCGTTTAAATAAAATACGAATTTTTGGAGCTGGTTACTGGAGAAAAGGTAAAAAGATATATGAACAAGCAAATACAATATACTGATGGAGAAATCGGAGAGTATAAAATTGTTCCGGATTTTCTGCCAAGCCCTGATCAAATAGCACTTAAAAACAGAATGACAAAGGTCACTATTTCACTAAGTTCTGAAAGTGTTTCATTTTTCAAGGAAGCAGCAAAAAAACATCACATGCAGTACCAGAAAATGATTAGGCAGTTATTAGATGAATATGTTTCTCACCAAAAAGAGATCTTAAATCAAACAAAAAACTAACGAGCTAAGAAAATGATGCCCAACACAGGCAATCTTAAGGATAGATAAATAATGACTATGAGCTGGTTTGAAAAACTGATTCCTTCGCGTATTCGCACCGATGCGACAACCTCCAAAAAGAAGTCTATACCGGAGGGTCTGTGGCATAAATGTCCAGCCTGTAGCGCGGTTTTATACCGTGCCGATCTTGAACGCAATCTTGAAGTGTGTCCCAAATGTAACCATCACGAAAGACTCGGCGGACGCAAGCGTCTGGATTTGTTTCTCGACAAGGATGAGCGTGAAGAAATCGCCGCGAATATATCACCTGTTGATATTCTCAAGTTCAAGGACAGCAAGAAATATATTGATCGCATCAAGGCGGCACAAAAAGCCACCGAAGAAAAAGACGCACTGATTGTCATGCAGGGCAAGGTTCACGGCGTACCACTTGTGGCAGCGGCATTTGATTTCCGTTTTATGGGCGGTTCAATGGGTTCGGTCGTGGGTGAACGCTTTGTGCAGGGTGTGAATGCCTGTTTACACGCCAAAGTCCCCTATGTGGTATTTTCTGCCAGTGGTGGTGCGCGAATGCAGGAGGCTCTATTCTCACTCATGCAAATGGCAAAAACCAGTGCCGCGCTTACCAAACTGGCGGATGCCGGTCTGCCATTTATTTCAGTCTTAACTGATCCAACAATGGGCGGCGTATCTGCGAGTTTCGCCATGCTGGGTGATACCATTATTGCCGAACCCAATGCACTGATTGGCTTTGCAGGTCCGCGTGTAATCGAACAAACGGTTGGCGAAAAATTACCCGAAGGCTTCCAGCGCAGTGAGTTTCTTATCGAAAAAGGCGCGATTGACCGGATTATTCCACGGCATAAGCTACGCAGTGAAATTGCCGATATGCTCTGCATTTTTACGCATCGACCACGCCCCCAGAATATGGCTGAAGCTGACGCTATTCCCAAACCTCAGCCGATTCCCGTGCATGAAAAAAACCAGACTGAAAGCAAAGATGACAACAAGGGCAAGGTAGGCGACGACGACAAAAACGATGACAAAAAGCAGTCCTGATCCGCTTTGTTTTGAGGTGTTTTTAATAACTACCCATCCCCCCCTTTTTTTACATATTTTTATCGTTATTCTCTTTAAAGTTCACTGTAACCAGCAGACCTGGGTGGTTGTCGTCAAATGTGATTTTTGCATTGTGCAGGTCTGCGACTGCCTTGACGAGGCTCAGTCCCAGTCCGTTGCCTTCGGTGCTGCGGGCGCTGTCGAGGCGGTGGAAGCGTTTAAAGACCTTATCGTGTTCTTCTTTGGGGATGCCGGAGCCATTGTCTGCAATGCTGATTTGTATATTGTTGTTATTGTCGCGTCGCGCGGTTAGTTTGATTTCACCGTTATCGGGGGTGTATTTAAAGGCGTTGTCCAGTAAATTGGTGAGTAGTTGGGCGATTAGTTGTTTGTTTCCATACAGTTGCAGGTTTTCTTCTGCCTTGCAGAGCCAGCGTTTTCCCTGTTCCTGAGCTACTGCTTCGTACATATCGGAAAGATCATTGAGGAGTTCGTTGACAGAGAAGGTTTGCCAGTTTTTGCGCGGCAGGCCTGATTCTATCTGGGCAATGCTGAGAAGGGCGTTGAAGGTTGAGATCACGCCGTCGATGTCTTCTATGGTGTGTTCAACGACATCGGAATATTCGTCTTTATTCATTTTTCTGATTTGCGCAGATTCAAGACGGTTGCGTATGCGGTTCAGCGGATTGCGCAGGTCATGGGCGAGGTTATTGGTGACCTGTTGCATACTTTGCATGAGTTCTTCATTGCGCCCGAGCATGCGGTTGAGTGACAGGCTCAGGCGATCAAATTCATTATTGCGATCTTCTACCAGTGGAATACGCTGCGAGAGGTCGCCTTCAATGATATTTTTGGCGGTGTCGGTGACGGTATTGATACGATTGACCATATTGCGCGCCATTAAGAAGCCGATGCTTATCGAGACGGCGAAAATAATGGGGATGGCGACAAGAATTGCCTTGAAAAGCTGATTCAGCAATTCACGGGTTTCCTTGAGCTCGGTTCCTACCAATAGCTGGTATCCGCCCGGCAAGATGGTGAGTAATACGCGTGCTTCATCTTCAGGTTTGTGTCCATTAATATACTTTGCCATGCCGCCCAAAGGTCGGGTGGCAAACCATTGGTTATTATTTCTGATAACCTTGTCAGGTTTAACAATTTTTGTTAAATCAAGATCTGAGCGATTGATGAGCAGATAGAAAAAAAAGGGCGGGTCGTCTTTCTGGGTATAGATATCGAGCAGTTCAAGCAATCCTTCTACTGCATAGCTGTTATAAGTTCTTAAGAGCAAATTGGTTTGTAGTTGCAGACGTGTATCAACCTGTTGATTGATTTTGGTTTCTGCGACTTTATACACTGAGATCAGCGCCACTGCGGCAATCAGGCTAAAGAGTACCGCATTAAGCAGGGACAGGCGAAAAACCGAGGTATTAAGGATTCGCCGAAAAATACCGGATTTAATCATCCGTGTCTGGTGCGCTGAGAATATAACCTGAACCACGAACCGTTTTTAGTAGTTTCACGTCGTAGTCACGGTCAATTTTGCTGCGTAGCCGGCTGATATGCACATCTACAACATTGGTTTGCGGGTCAAAATTGTAATCCCAGACCTTGTCCAGCAGCATGGTTCGGGTGACAACCTGCCCGGCATTACGCATCAGGCATTCAAGCAAAATATATTCCTTGGGTTGCAGGGCAATGCGCTTGTCATTTCGGGTGACTTTGCGTTTCAACAAGTCAATTTTCAAATCGCCGACTTGCAGGAAATTTAATTCCTGCTGGGGCTGGTGACGCCGAATAATTGATTGTAGGCGCGCAAGCAGTTCACTGAAGGCATAGGGCTTGACCAGATAATCGTCACCACCTGCCTTGAGTCCTTCTACCCGCTGATCGACATCGCCGAGGGCGCTGAGTACCAGTATCGGCACGTTAAACCCCTGCCCCCTGAGTCTTTCAATAATTTTCAATCCATCCAGACCGGGTAACATGCGATCTATGATCAGCGCGTCATACTGGTTTGCCATCGCGCGTTCCAGCCCGGATTGACCATCGGCTTCGTGGTCAACCACATAGCCACTTTCCTGAAGTCCTTTCTGGATAAAGCGGGCTGTTTGAGTATCATCTTCTATAATTAATATTTGCATAATGATTATCCTAAACTTGCTGGATTAAAGAAGCAACAGAAAGACTCTCCAGCATCCAGACAAAAAAGTATTTAATCTAGATATAACAAAGAGTTGCACTGAAAACCTGATTTATTAAAGATATTTAATCTGTTCGCAAACAGTTGGCAAGGTTTATTAAGTTAATATTCCAACATCTTAAAAACAAGCAGGATATAAAATTAATGAAATCACAATTGAACAAAAGCAATTCGTTCTTTGGCAAAACCAGATTAACAATCGCCATGTCTGTGTTACTCGGCTCTATGGGCGCTATGATGCTGTCATCTTCCGCGCTTCACGCAGACTCAACAACTGGCGTAAATACCACTTTGCCAGTCAATGTGGCTGGTACTTTACCCGAATTAAAAACATTGATAAAACAAAATCGTAATGCGGTTGTTAGTATCAATGTCAGTATCAATGATAATCAAAAAAAGCTCTCGCAGGATCAACTTAAAAAGCTTCCCAAAGAGTTCCGCGAGTTTTTTAAAAATCTGCCACAGGGACCTCACGGTTTCCAGTTTGGAGGACAACACAAATCACTGGCTCAAGGTTCAGGTTTTATCATCTCCAGCGATGGATACATCGTAACTAACACGCATGTTGTTAATAACGCACATAAAATTACTGTACGTTTGGCGGACAAGCGTAAATTTGAGGCAAAGGTGGTCGGGCTTGACAAACTGAGTGATGTTGCCTTACTCAAAATTGATGCAAAAGACCTCCCATCGGTTTCTCTGGGTAATTCCGACAAGCTTGATGTGGGCGACTGGGTGGTTGCCATAGGCACACCTTTTGGACTGGATTTTACCGCGACACAAGGCATCGTAAGTGCCCTCTCGAGGAGTTTGCCATCGGAGACCTATGTTCCCTTTATTCAAACCGATGCAGCCGTCAATCCAGGCAGTTCTGGTGGTCCGCTATTTAATCTGCAAGGTCAGGTGATTGGCGTTAATTCACAGATTTACAGCCGCAGTGGTGGTTATATGGGGGTTTCATTTGCTATCCCTATTAATATTGTCAAGAATGTTACCGAGCAACTCAAAACTGACGGTAAAGTCAGCAGAGGCTGGCTTGGAGTGGGCATACAGGATGTCGATGAGAATCTGGCACAATCTTTTGGAATCAGCAAGGCAGAAGGCTCGCTGGTCTCCAGCGTTGTTCCTGACAGCCCTGCTGCAAAAGCCGGTTTTCAGCCAGGTGATGTTATTACCGAGTTTGATAACAAGGCTGTAAGATCAGCCCAGGATTTGCCTTTGCTGGTTGGAAATACACCCATTGGCAAAAAAGTGTCTGTTTCAATCCTGCGCTCAGGTACGCAAAAAGTGCTTGATGTTACCATCAGCAAACTGGGTGGCAAGGATGATGCACCTGTTCTGGCATCGCTAAAGAAAGGCTCTTTGGGAATTGCCGTATCTTCTTTAACTGATAAAGAACGGGCAAAGCTAAAAATCAGGGAAGAAGGTGGCGTTAAAGTCGATAAGGTTTTAACTGATAGTCCCGCTGAAACCGCAGGGCTATTAACAGGTGATATTATCCTTTCTGTAAATGGCAAGAGTGTTAAATCACCCAGCGCCCTGAAAACGATTATCCAGCAATCTGATGTCAAAAAACCACTCGCTATTTTATTAAAACGTGGTGATATGTCTTTGTTTGTTGCGGTAAAACTTGATTCGTAAAATTATTAGTTAAAGTTTAATCTTCATGTAAATCTCTCCTTGTAACTCCCCCATTGGCACCAGCAATTTTGTTGGTGCTTTTTTTTGGCTAAGCTAATCCTAACAGGCTGAGACCTGGCGAAGTTTACGCAAGGCAATCAGGTGCTTTCAACAGGGTCGGTTTTGCATGGTTTAGCATCACCTTGATCTACGCATCACCTTGACCTACGCATCACTCTGGTCTTCAATGTCACTCTGGGCTTCAATGTCGCCTTCTGCAAGATTATCTTCTTCGCCATCATCCATGCTTTCAATGCGTTCAAGCTGGGTTAGCTTTTCACCCTTGCCGAGTTTAATCAGGCGTACTCCCTGAGTGTTTCGACCAACGACCGAGACATCTTCAACTTTAGTTCTGACCAGAACACCGCCATTCGTGATTAACATGATTTCATCGTCGTCAGTCACTTGTACTGCGCCTATTGCCGCGCCGTTGCGATCAGAGGTTTGAATGGCAATAACGCCTGAACCACCCCGATTCTGGATTTTAAATTCTGCAACTTCGGTGCGTTTACCATAACCATTCTCGGTTGCCATTAAGAGGCGACCTTCACGCAATGCAATCAGGGCATTTACCTTATGTCCCCTGGGCATTTTTATACCACGCACACCGGCTGCGGTTCTGCCCATGCCACGCACATCGGATTCTTTAAAGCGGATTGCCTTGCCCTGTGTGCTAAACAGCATCACTTCGTCGCCTTTTTCAGTCAATGCGACATCAACCAGTTTGTTATCATCTTTTAAATTAATTGCAATAAGCCCTGAAGGACGTTGATTTGAAAAGGCTTTTAGGTCTGTCTTTTTGACTGTGCCATTTTCGGTAGCCATAAAGATAAACTTGTCATCTTCATATTCACGAATCGGCAAGATCGCCTGAATACGTTCGCCCTCTTCCAGTGGTAGCAAATTAACAATCGGTAAGCCGCGTGAAGCACGGCTCGCCATTGGCAACTGATAAACCATCAGCCAGTAAACCTTGCCCCTGGATGAGAAACACAGCACCGTATCATGGGTACTGGCAACAAAGAGCTTTTCAATAAAGTCTTCATTTTTCATTTTCGCGGCAGATTTTCCGCGTCCACCACGACGTTGTGCGCGATAGGTGTCGATGGGTTGTGCCTTGGTATAACCTTCATGCGACAAGGTGACAACAACGTCTTCCTCTGGAATAAGATCAATATCACCGAGGTCTTCACCCACTGCATTAATTTTGGTAAGGCGCTCATCGCCATACTTCTCACGCATTTCAAGCAATTCGTCACGAATCACCTGCATCAAACGCTCAGGGCTAGCCAGAATA
>JALVDQ010000368.1 GCA_027008885.1 Thiotrichaceae bacterium
ATCAAATCTACATTGTGCTTTCGCGCATAGTCTATTATGGAATCAACCGGATGTCCTGATAGCGCTTTTATGCTGATGTTGTCCTTTGATAATCCCATTCTTTTCAGTTGTTTGGATAATTGTTTTTTAATCTGTTTGAGGTGTTTTTTTTCAAGATCAGGGTTATCCACGATCACTGGCACCGCAAGTTCTCCCAGGGTTGGGTATATTTCTGAGGTTAGCACTTCGGCGGCATGTATGAGTGATACCCTGGCTTCAAAAGGGGCTGCCAGTTCTGTTGCCTTTTTCAGTGCGGCATCAGAATATCTTGAAAAATCAGAGGCTACCAGAATATGACGATAGCCAATATATTCGTCCTGTTCTGCCAGGTTTTTTACTTCCCTTAGCCATTTCAGGGCGTCTGATTCATTCTCAAAGTGTTCTATTTCTGCTGATAAAAACAGGTCACCTATTTCGGTAAGTATCTTGTCACGCAGGCGGCTTCCTACAAACGCAATGCGTAAAAAATCTTCATCATGCTCAAAGCCAAGTTTTATGTCTTCCCACATTGCCTTGAGTGTCCAGCCTTCAAAGTGATCCAGTTTAACCAGCAGTGAAATTGGTTTTTCTTTTTTTAGTAGTCGCTCAATCCTCGGTTTTAGTGCGAGATAATCATCGGCTACTAATTTGCCGCTGATTTCGAATGCGTAAATATGCGATTCATTTATTGGTATTTCCTTAATCATTTCTTTTTTCTCCCTTTGTCTGGTGTGTGATAGCTTGTAAACACATTAGAACCTGTCCGGGAATAGTGAGCCTACTGCGGAAAAGCTGAATTTGGCTATATTTTTCCTCAATTTTCGTTATAGAATAACTATTCGCCTCAAATTGATAAAAAATCTCGCTCAAATCAGCTTCCCTCGCTACGACTCATATTCCCAGACAGATTTTTAATCTTTAATCTTTACCTTTAACCTTTGAGTATAACTCGTCTATTGCCTTGACAATTTCCTGATTTTTTTGAGCGAAAAGATCATGTTGAGCCTGGTCGGTTTTTTCATTGAGTATGGCTTTGCTGTATTTCGCCGTTTCACGAATTTGTTTGCGCACTTCTGCCCTCACCTGATCCAGTTTTTTTAGTGCCGCCTCATAGTCACCCTGCCACTGCATGGCATCGCTGAACCAGTTCTGTTGCTGTTCTGAATAGCTCTCAGCATCGCCTGACATGTGCTGCTTTAGTTCTTCGTTAAATTCAGAAAGCTCAAGCGCTGTATGATCTGCCAGTTTTGACAGTTTGCTCCAGATGCTGTCTGCCAGATAGGATGCATCAAAGGAAAGTGTTTGTTTTATGCTTTGGTTGAGTTTGTGCGTCACTTCACCCATTTCGGCAAGATTTGATTTGAGCTCTTCACTGATGTGTTCAACCTCTTCGCGGGTTAACTCACGCCATTCACTGAGCTTTTCTTCTGCTTCTGTAATAGCCTGTTTTAATGGCTTTTTTTCCTTATCAACAAGTTCTTCAACATGCTCCAACATGCTTTGATAGGCTTTTTGCAGCTTTTCCTGTACTTCTTTGGTATCCATATAATCCTCCGTATAATTTTTTACTGAATCTGTGAGTATCACACGGACTCAGGCTCTCTACTCTATTATGGTCAAGAATATTCAAACGTGCTGATATCTTCTTGATATTTTACCATCTTGCATATAAATCACACTGAGTAAGTTCCACGATGAACTGATCTATTAACAGAAAAATATGTAAAAAAGGGGGGGGATGGGTGGCTGAGGACAGAGGACAGAGGACAGAAGACAGAGGACAGAGGACAGAGCAACGTAGCATGTAGGGTTGGTGGAGTTTACGCAAGCAACCAGATTCGGTTGCTTGCGCATGGGGTCGGTGCAGCCTTGCGAAACCGACCATAATTGATGCGCTGTTCTGGTAGGTTCCGTAAACTCCACCTACCCTACCCACTCATCTCTAAAGCATCCAGCTCATCCAGCATTTTTAAACCACGTTTACGGCTTCCACGCAATTCTGAGGTTAAAAACTGTTGCTTTGCCTCTTCTTCAAGTAGTGCTCTTGTTAATAGCTCATT
>JALVDQ010000369.1 GCA_027008885.1 Thiotrichaceae bacterium
TTGAGACATGACGTTAATTTCTCGAAAAACAGCACATTATAACGCGAAAAAGTATTTTATTCATGCACCATGTGAGAAATTGCATCCCGAACTCACTCCTGCCCGGGGATAATATTCAGAAAAATATATAAAAAAAGGGGGGGATGGGTGTGTCAGAGGACAGAGGACAGAAGAATATGTAGTCAGCGTTGAGTGCGCGAAACACAGGGTGGCACATTGTCAGGCAGTGCTCCCGTGTTTCGTTCCTCAACAGACGTTCTCAGATTGCTCTCTATTTGATTTTGTTTAAGAGTAAGTCGGGGCTAGTTAATAACGTAATAAACCGCCGACGATGCCGTTATCTTCCAAGATGCTTCGGTTATCCGTATTGCGGACAACTTCAATATCACCATCACTTTGTAGTACCTGAACTGCTACATCGGCAATGATATCTTCTTTTTCAAGTAAATCATTTGAGCCGCAATAGGGGCATTCGGCTGGTGCTTCATCCTGAAAATCAGCAAATAAACCGCCACATGACTGGCACTCCCATCCTTTTTGGATAAAGTCAGCAGGGAATAACAGGGTGTGGACGCGATACTCCTGAGCTGCCAATACAGTATCAGCAATACCGCTGACGGCAAGTCCAGCCGGTTTCTTGAGTTCATCTAACCACTCATTCAAGGTATGTAGCTCTTCTCTGTTTTCTGCATTGCTGACAATATTGGCTGCCGTATCTCTCACCTCATTAATGCTGGCTTTCATTGCCAGGCTGGCTGTACCAATAATTTTTTTCTGCATGTCTTTAGCAAAATAATCAATGATATGTTTTGCCTCTTGCTCATCAGAGCTTAGTAGCGCAATCCACTTCCAGCCTGCTTTTTTGGCAATTTTTGAAATGGCAATAGCCGCCTGTCCAAGATAACGCTTGTAGTGTTCCTCCTGCCATTGTTGATGGTTGTGTGTACCATAGCCATGCCAGGTATGCGATTTGCCTGTAGTAACAGGGTCTGGGTTGTTCATTTCAATGTTGTATTCAGCTGCTTCACCCATGGTATATAAAAAGAAGCGTACTTCTTTACGATCAAACAGCACAACGCCGGTTTCAGGGTGTTCATCCTTGGCGACCAAAAGAGGGGTTAAAACAGGTGTTTTTCCCCAGCTTACAATATCATCGGGGGCATCGGGCAGGTGATAAAGTTCAAACAGCTCATAATCAACTTTTAGTTTTTTAGGCAGAACCCGACCAGGAGAAACAAACAGGGCGATTCCCTTGCCAGACGGGTCTTCCATTTCCAGCTCAAGTGCTTTAGATACATGTTTAAGCATCGCATCAAAGCGTAGTGTTTCATCGTGATCCCAGTTTTGTTCCTGTGTTTCTCTTATTTGTTTAATGCCGTTCTTAAAGCGGGCTAAAACTGTTTTTTGCTTCTCTGCAGATGATCGTGTATCCAGATAGACGCTGAGTACGCCGTAGTCTGACTTGATTTGTTTTAAATTTATAATGCTTGCATCATCCAGAAAATCATAACCACGCTCATCATCACCAATGAGATCAAGACTTATCATATCGGGGTCTGTTTTAGTGATATCCAGTTTCATTATTGTACTTCTCCATGTGTATTTACAGTTTGTTATTTGCTCGGAAGTATTGCAAAGGGACAGCCTGAAAACTGTCAGATAGCTGACATAAGCAGAATATAAAAGTAATTGATTGAATGACTGGAGTCAGATCCGATCCCGTATTTTTCTTGCTTCCGACAACACACAGAAAAATATATAAAAAACAGGGGGGATGGGTATGTCAGAAGACAGAGGACAGAGGGCAGAGTCTTGTAGCACCGTAGCCCGTATGAAGCCCTGCGGAATACGGGGCAATCTTTACGAGCTTGTTTTCATATCTGTCCACCGCATTGTTCCCACGCTCCGCGTCGAGCATGAGGAAGTCAACGCAGGCATTCCCCACAATACAAAAGACTCAGATGGATATCAGTTTTATTTTCCACCTAGTTCAGTTTATATTAAGCACCTGTCTTTTATAGTTTGCAGATGTGTCGTGCCTGCACTTGCTGACCCGGAGCCTGTCCGAGA
>JALVDQ010000370.1 GCA_027008885.1 Thiotrichaceae bacterium
TAATCAAACTCATGCCAAGACTGGCAAGCCTGCAATAAAATATGTAAAAAACAGGGGGGATGGGTGGCAGAGGACAGCTGTAGAGTCGGTGAAGTTTACGCAACCGACCAGATTTGAACCTTGATGGTCGGTTTCGCAAAGCTACACCGACCCTACCATACTGTTTGAATGCCAAAAATATGTAAAAATGGGGGGGATGGGTATGTACAGTATTATCGCTTATAAAGGTATATACAAAGTCTGTTTAGAGACAGTAAAGGATTAGTCATAATGATACATAAATATAGAATGCTGCTACTGGCAAATTTATTGTTTATTAGTGCTTGCACGATGGGGGCAGGTCATGTACCCGTAGGAATGGAGGTTCTGGCTCCTGTTGTAGCAGTTTCAAATACTCTGTCTAAATCTGCTTATAAGCGTAAAATTAATCAAATCAAGCGTTATCTTGGTAGTCATTACGAAGTTTTAAAGAGAGAAACCTATCAAGGTAATGGTGTTCATCTTGAACACTTGATCATGCTTGTTGAAAAAGATGAAACTAAAATACCTCTGTTTAAAAATAAACTGCAACAAGAGTACAGTTCACTGTTTGGTAATAGCCGTGATATCAGTATGCGAATCAGCTTTATCGCTGCGCAATTATTACCTGGAAATCAAAGGCGATATATTCTTCCTTATCAAGTAAGGATAAACTTGCTGGCTGATATTGACGCAAACTATGATGCCTTTAGAATCGCTGTTAAAAACAGGGATACAAGACGTTTGAGGCGTACTGCTGATATATTGTCAGTTTCTCCAGCTAATAGAGAGCAATTTTATAATCAGCTTTCTGCTCAATATGATTCTATATTCCTGGAATCAGTAGCAGTCAGAATCTATCGAATTTTACAAACAAAATTATAGCTCGGCTTGTTGTACTCTTCACGGTCAAAAATCCCCTTGTAAAATTCTTACCCGCGAAGAATATAGTAATATGAACTTTAATGTTTTTAAATTGACTATATATATACCAATAAATATAGGGGGTACTATGAATAAACGTATTTTTACTTTGAGGCATTATCCTTTTGCCGTTGTTTTATTATCATCTTTGCTTATGAGCTCTTCACTTTTTGCTGATCAAAATCAAAATCAAAATGAAAATGAAAAGGCAAGCAAGGCTGATGCTGCTATTGCTACACAGGTAGAGCGCATTCCACCACCTGTCCCGGTAAGACTGGGAAAAATGTATGACAATAGTTTTAAAAGTGTAGATTTAAACAAAGATGGAAAAATATCTTTTGATGAAAATCAGGAATTTAAAAAACAAAAAAAACTGGCAAGGGCAAAAAAAGAAACTGAGAGACTCATAAAAGGTTGCGACAAGAATCAGGATGGCATGATTACATTGAATGAATTACCCTCGGAAGATCAAATGCAAGTTCAACTTAGTGAGCTTAGTGAGATTGATCCCACTGAAACTAAAGATTTAAGTGAAATATTGAGTTCTCGCTGTATGTTTCCCAAAGAAATTCTTGAAATAATGGATTTTAATGAAGATGGAGTACTTTCAGCTGAAGAATTGTTACAAGGCGTATCTTCAGAAAGAGCACCTAATAAGAAAATTGAAAAAAAGATGGAGAAAAAAAGGTTATCGCGTGAAGCAAAACGTCGCAAAAAGGAGTTTGCTAAATGTGATACAAATTCTGATGAAATCCTGACCTTGAGAGAAGCGTTTTCAATGCGCTGTAGTCTGCGTTTATACACGGAGCAATTCGATGCTTATGACACCAATAACGATGGCATCCTCACCATTGATGAGGTGGCAAAAGTTGTAAAACCAGTCGAGTTTGAGCCTCCTGAGGACCCTGAGTATATAAAACGCAGAAAAAATATGCCTCCTTTAGCCCGTCTGCAAGCAGCCATGTATGAATGTGATAAAGACGAAGATGGACGTTTAAGCAAAAGTGAAACAGTCGGTGCCAGATGCGAACAGGATCTGGTTTTTTTTGATAAGGTTGATCATAACCTTGATGGCTATATAAGCAATGAAGAAATTGAGCGAATCAGAAGCAAAAAAGAATTTGATCGAATGGATAAAAATAAGGATGGTTTTTTAGATGCAAAAGAATATAAAAGCCAGAGAATTTATCGTTATGAGTGATTAGATCATTTGGTGGCGTTCTGGTGAAAGATAACTGGTTTTGGATGTTGTTGCCTGCCACGCAAGTACCGTAGCCCGTATGCAGCCCTGCGGAATACGGGGAATATGTGCAACATATTCCAAATGAGCAATCAATAGCGCGTTACCGTGAGAAGACAATTTCCTCTGTTTAGCAGCGTATAAACCGTTTTTTTTGTTATTATTGCGACTTATACTTCTTAATATCTTGTAGTTATTGTATTATATGTTTCTTTCTTATTATAAAGAAACAGGAAGTATAATGGATAATATACTGTTTGAACAAAACCCGCATTGGCGTAATCTCTCCATTCCTTCCGTAAAAAGAGAGAGTCTAAAGCAACTTATCGACTATTTACCGCTTAGGCAAATTATCACCATCAGCGGGATTCGTCGCTGCGGGAAAAGTACCCTGGCGAGACAAGCTATTGATCATCTTATAGAAAGTGGTGTAAGTGCGAATAACATTTTATTTGTAAATCTGGAACAACCCTTTTTTCTGGAATACCGGCATGATGCCAACTACCTCAATACGCTTTTTGAGACCTATCTGAAATTGATGAATCCGCAAGGCAGGATCTATATCATATTTGATGAGATACAGTTTTTTGAAAACTGGCAGGTCTATGTCAAAAGCAAGTACGAAACAAAAGACGAGAAGCTTGATCTCAAGTTTATTATTACGGGTTCCAATTCATCCATGCTGTCCAATGACATGCATACACTTTTGAGTGGACGCAGCCTTAATATTCATTTGCAAACTTTTTCTTTTACCGAGTTTTTGAATTACAAGGGTATCCACTATGCCACTAAACTTGAACGCCTGGAAAACCGTATTGAGATTGCAAGAGCAAAAGATGAATACTTGCAGTGGGGCGGCTTTTATGAGGTTTTCAATGTCGATAGTTTCAGGAATACAGAGACTGAACAGATTAAAAAAGATATTCTGGTCAGCTATGCCAAAAACATTATCTATCAGGACATAGTGCCGAGATACTCGATTCGCAATAGCGAAATCCTCGAACGACTTTTTTTCTATCTATTGTCACATACAGGAGCTGTTCTTAACTACACAACCCTGTCACAAATTTTTGGCGTTAGTGACAAAAGTATCAAGGAATACCTGAATTATTTTGAGGATGTTTTTTTGTTACAGCGTATTGATAAATTCCATAACAAGCCGAAAGAGCGCACCAAGTCCCCCAAAAAAATCTATGCACAGGATAACGGTTTTCTGCAAATTGCTCCCAGGCATTCAAAAAATCTCGGTGCATCTCTGGAAAATTTTGTATTTACTGCGTTGTACCAAAATAACCCACATTTAAGTTACCTGAAAGACACTTACGAAATTGATTTTTATAGCAAGGGAGACTACTACCAGGTTGCCTATGATATTAGTGATCAGAAAACCTTGAAGCGAGAGCTTAATGCTTTCAGGCATTTCAGGATAACTGATTATGACAAGTGTAAATTGATTACCTATGATCAAAATGACAAAAGTAGCGAGATTGAGATTATGAGCGTAGAACAGTTTATTTTTAATGCATAAAGTAATCCTTTTATTTCCAGACAGGTACTTACATTGCCTTGATTTTCTGCAATTGCTGTTGCAGCTGTTGCAGGGCGGCGCTTTGTTCTTCTGCCTGCTTGCGTACCTGGTTGACGACGTTTTCGGGGGCTTTTTCAGTAAAGTTGGGATTACTCAAACGTCCTTGCAGCCCTGCGAGGGCTTTCTGAATTTTCTCGATTTCCTTGTTTAGACGTGCTGTTTCTGCCTCCTTGTCGATCAGTCCGGCGAGCGGGATTAAAATATTCATTTCACCACATAGCGCAGTGGCAGATTCTGGTGCTTCTGCATCACTGTCAAGCCATTCAGCGGATTCAATTTTAGCCAGTGAGTTGATAAAGATGGCGTTGTTTTGAAACCGTTGCTGATCCGTTTCTGTCCAGTTTTGCAGTAAAATTGGCAAGGGCTTGCTGGGCGGGATGTCCATTTCAGCACGAATTTTGCGGATGCCGACAATAAAGGTTTTAACCCATTCCAGTTCATTAGTCGCAGCTTCGTCAATCTGTGCGGTGTCAGCCACAGGATAGCTCTGTAACATAATGCTATCACCTGTTTTTCCAGCCAGTGGCTTGATGCTTTGCCAGATTTCTTCTGTAATAAAAGGCATGATGGGGTGCAATAGACGCAATAGTGTTTCAAAAACTCTCACCAGGGTACGCCGTGTGCCGCGTTTGGTGGCAGCAGAATTATCATCTGCAAATAAAACCGGCTTGGAAAGTTCCAGATACCAGTCACAATACTCACCCCAGGTGAACTCATAGAGTGCTTTTGCTGCCAGGTCAAAGCGGTATTTTTTAAAGTGTTCAGTGACTTCAGCGGTGACTTTTTGCAGTTGTGACTGTATCCAGCGATCGGCAAGGGATAATTCAATCTCGGCGGATTGATCCAGACCGACGTCCTTGTCTTCTGTTTGCATCAGTACATAACGTGCCGCATTCCAGATTTTATTACAGAAATTGCGGTTGCCTTCGATGCGATGCAGATCAAAGCGCACATCGCGTCCGGTTGATGCCTGTGCCGCAAAGGTAAAGCGCAGGGCGTCGGTTCCATAGGCAGGAATACCGTCAGGGAACTGTTTTCTGGTTGCCTTGGCTATTTTCTCGGCAAGATGCGGTTGCATCATATTGCCAGTACGCTTGCTGAGCAGGTCATCCAGCGAGATGCCGTCAATCACATCCAGCGGGTCAATCACATTGCCTTTTGATTTGGACATTTTCTGCCCTTCACTGTCACGCACCAGACCATGAATATAGACTTCCCTGAAGGGCACTTCGCCATCCATAAACTTCAGCCCGAACATAATCATGCGGGCAACCCAGAAAAAGATAATATCAAAGCCGGTGACCAGTACACTGGTGGGATACCAGGTATCCAGTGCCTCTGTCTGTTGTGGCCAGCCAAGTGTTGAAAAAGGCCACAAGGCAGAAGAGAACCAGGTATCCAGTACGTCTTCGTCCTGCCTTAGCGGTGTTTCACCCAGCTGGTATTTCTCACGCACGGCAGCTTCATTTTTGCCCACATAAATATTGTCATTTTCATCGTACCAGGCGGGGATTCGATGCCCCCACCAAAGTTGACGCGAGATGCACCAGTCCTGAATATCGCGCATCCAGCTATAATATATATTCTTGTAATTATCCGGCACAAACTTGATGCGCCCGCTTTCAACCGCTTCAATCGCGGGCTTTGCGAGCGCCTCAATACTGACATACCACTGATCTGTGAGGTAAGGCTCAACAATTGTGCCAGAGCGGTCACCACGTGGCACCATGAGTGTGTGATCTTCAATTTTATCCAGCAGCCCCAGTGCCTCCAGGTCGGCAACAATTGCCTTGCGCGCATCAGCCCGATCCATGCCCTGGTATTTTTCAGGCGCATTGTTGTTTATGGCAGCGTCAATGGTAAAAATATTAATCATTTCCAGCTTGTGACGCTGACCCACTTCATAGTCATTGAAGTCGTGCGCGGGGGTGATCTTGACGCAACCCGTGCCTTTTTCAGGGTCGGCATGTTCATCACCTACAATCGGAATCAGGCGATTTACCAAAGGTAGCAACACTTTTTTGCCGATCAGGTGTTGATACCGCTTATCCGTGGGATGAACCGCGACACCCGTATCCCCCAACATGGTTTCAGGGCGCGTTGTAGCAACCACCAGATACTCATCGCTGGCGTTCCCGTTTTCATCCGCAACCGGATAACGAAAATGCCACATATGGCTTTGTTCTTCTTCGTTCAATACCTCAAGATCAGACAGCGCAGTATGCAGAATGGGATCCCAGTTAACCAGGCGCTTGCCGCGATAGATCAGACCTTCATCATAAAGCTGCTCGAATACTTCAGTGACCGCGTCAGACAAGCCCTCATCCATTGTAAAGCGTTCGCGTGACCAGTCGGTAGAGGCACCCAGGCGACGTAATTGCTGCGTAATCTGTCCACCTGAATGAGCTTTCCAGTCCCATACTTTTTGCAAAAACTTTTCACGCCCGAGATCGTGGCGATCTTTTCCTTCAGCATTAAGCTGGCGCTCAACCACCATTTGCGTCGCAATACCCGCGTGATCTGTGCCCGGTTGCCACAGGGTGTTATCGCCCTTCATGCGGTGATAGCGGATCAGGGCATCCATAATCGTATCCTGGAAGGCATGCCCCATGTGCAGTGTGCCAGTCACATTCGGTGGCGGAATCATAATGCAGTATGGATCCGCCTGTGGGTCCCCCGATGGCTTGAAATAGCCATTCTCTTCCCAGATTTGATACCAGCGTTGTTCAATATTTTTAGGTGCGTATGATTTATCCATTCTTTTATCTTGAGTTGTTTGTTTAGACTGAGAATCAGTGAGCTTAAGCCTCATGCCACATTTTTGAGTCATAAGTACCCGCTCAAAATTAATCTAAGAAAATTTTGTTTGGGTACTTAGAGAGTATAAAAACTGGGGAGTATAACGTGATTAGCCTCGTTAGAACCATATCTACGATAAAAAATTTAGCTTTGGTGCGTATTTGTCTGGCTCAGTAGAATCTAAGGCTGTCTGTACTGGAAATTATCAATAATCTATTCTATAAACTCTATTTCACAAGCCTGGTTCAAAATGAAGGGGTGGGTGAAGCCGTGTGATATGGGTTAGCCTGAGCCTAACCCGACAAGATCACTTTTAAGCCCTGCCCCAAATGATAGTTTAATTAAGAGTAAACAAATAATGAAAGTAAAAGACGCACTGCAACAGCGCAAATCGGTTCGCGCTTATCTTGACAAGCCAGTTGCAGATGAAAAAATCCATGCCATTCTGGATGCCGCACGACATTCTCCCTCTGGCGTAAACACCCAGCCGTGGCAGGTTGCTGTGGTCAGAGGTGATACCAAACAGGCATTACAGCAGAAAATTGAAGCTGAATTTCGCAGTGGTAACAAGGGCAAGGCAGACTACCCCTATTATCCCAAAGAATGGGCAGAGCCATTTACTTCGCGTCGGCGTGAGTGCGGGCTACTTATGTATAAAACGCTGGAAATCAGGCGTGAAGACAAACAGCGCCAACTGGATCAATGGGCTGCCAACTATCGTGCTTTTGATGCTCCGGTGATGCTGCTGTTTTTTATGGATGGACGCATGCAAACGGGGTCTTTTCTTGATTACGGCATGTTTTTGCAATCCATTATGCTGGAAGCCGTAGAACAAGGTCTGGCAACATGCCCCCAGGCATCAATTGTAGACTACCCAGAGATTATTAAAGAAACGCTGGGTTATCCCAAAGACAGTATTTGCGTTGCAGGGATGGCATTAGGCTATGAAGACAAAGAGGCACTTGTTAACAGCTATCGCACACCACGCGAGGAAGTTGAATCGTTTACACGGTTTTTTAGTTAGCCGAGAATATGAGTCTCGATGGTTGATTTTGTAAAGCCAGGAGACTGTCTAACTGTTTAAATACAAAAATATATAAAAAACAGGGGGGATGGGTTTCTGAGGACAGAAGACAGAGTAACGTAGCCCGTATGAAGCCTTGCGGAATACGGGGATTACGCAAAAATATATAAAAAACAGGGGGGGGATGGGTAGTTTATGCCGACTCTTACCTTGTTACAGCCACATTACACCCACATTACACCCACATTCTAAATTTCTTTAAGCTGAACTACTGATCCAGATTTCTTTGTTTGAGTGTCACTTGGCTGACATTTTGTTTTTTCTCCTTACTGTAAACTGCCCCCTAATTCGCTGGAGGTGTTTAAGTACCCAAACAAAATTAATCTAACAAAATTTTGTTTGGGTACTTATGTCTTTCAGTGTGTGTCCCTAATTAAGGAATAAACTAACAAAGGAGAAAGAAATGAGTATTGGAGACAAAAAACTAGAAGATATGCTAAGTCAGCTAGCTCCGGTTTTATTACCGCCAGCCGATTATCCGCCTGCTGACATTGTACGCGAAACAGCGCGTGAGGAAATAAACCAGCGCATTAAAGCGAACGCAGAATTACTGGATATGGAGCTCACCGATGATCATTGGGAAGTGATT
>JALVDQ010000371.1 GCA_027008885.1 Thiotrichaceae bacterium
CGTTGCTGTCTTCTGTCTTCTGTCCTCTGTTCTCAGAAACACCCATCCCCCCTGTTTTTTATATATTTTTGAGAACCTGCCTGGAAATATGAGTCGTAGCGAGGGAAAGCTGATTTGAGCTAGATTTTTATCAATTAAGGCGAATAGTTGTTCTATTTGACGAAAATTGAGGCTCACAATTCTCAGACAGACTCCTGGCAGGTTTACTTTAAATTCGCGCGTGTTATAAGCCGTCTCATCAAATAATATAGCCCCGAACCCATTAACTTGTTTATACTCTTTGCAAAATCAATGCACCTTAATTGAGGCATTCCTTAAGTAAGCTTAATAACCATAACTCCATGAAAAAATACCAGACAAAAAAACGTTTTGGACAGCATTTTCTGAATGATGCAGCAGTGATCCAGAAAATCATCAATGAAATAAATCCACTCGAAACTGATCAGATGGTAGAAATTGGTCCGGGACTGGGAGCATTGAGCTTTCCTTTGCTAAGAAGACTCAAACAGCTCCATGTGGTTGAAATTGACAGGGATATTATTGCCCGGCTTGAAAAGAAAAATGATCCCAGACTGATTATCCATGAGCAGGATGCTCTTGACTTTAATTTTGCTGAACTAGTCAATGACGATAAAATCAGGGTCGTGGGTAACCTGCCTTATAATATTTCAACCCCACTCATCTTTCATTTGCTGGAATCTTCCAGAATTATTCAGGATATGCACTTTATGTTGCAAAATGAAGTGGTAAAACGAATCACGGCGCAACCTGGAAGTAAAACCTATGGGCGACTGTCCGTTATGGTGCAGTACCACTGCCAGACGGAGTATCTCTTCTTCGTTGGATCAGGATCATTTTCCCCTCCTCCCAAAGTAGACTCGGCCATTGTACGACTCACACCCTGGAAACAGGCACCCTTTAAGGCAGAGAATAAAAGCAGGTTTTCCGGTCTGGTCAGCACGGCATTTTCAATGAGGCGTAAAACGCTTAGAAATAACCTCAAAAAAATGCTTACAGCAGCGCAAATTGAAAGTCTGGGAATAGACCCTGGCTTGCGTGCGGAAATGCTCAAGGTAGAAGATTTTGTGCGTCTGAGTAATCTTTTAAGCTAAAAAACAGAATGACACCCATACCACTAAGCCTCTATATTCACATTCCCTGGTGCGTGCGTAAATGCCCTTATTGTGATTTTAACTCTCATCAGGCAAATGCTGAGGTTCCAGAAAAAAAATATATACAGGCATTGCTTGCAGATCTCGAATCAGAGTTGCCTAATATCTGGGGCAGAGCCATTCATTCAGTCTTTATCGGTGGTGGAACGCCCAGCTTGTTCAGTGCGCAAGCCATTGATCAGCTTTTAAGAGGTTTAAGGGAACGCCTGCCACTCAGACCCAATATTGAAATAAGCATGGAAGCAAATCCGGGTACTTTTGAACAGGCACGCTTTGCGGAATACCGCGAAGCTGGAATTAACCGGCTTTCAATCGGAATACAGAGCTTTAGCGGGAAGCAGCTAAAAAATCTGGGAAGAATCCATGATGCAAGCGAAGCTCTTAATGCAACCCGCATCGCAAAAAAATCCGGTTTTGATAATTTTAATCTGGATCTCATGTTTGGGCTTCCGGAACAGACTATCCAGCAGGCACTGGATGACCTGCAACAAGCAATAGACAGGCAGCCCGCACATATCTCCTGGTATCAACTCACGCTTGAAGAAAATACACTGTTTCATCATTCTCCTCCTGTGTTGCCAGATGATGATCTGTTATGGGATATGCAACAACAGGGGCAAAGACTGCTAAAAGAATGCGGCTACAAACAATATGAAGTTTCTGCCTATGCCAAACCCGACAGGCAGTGCCAACATAATTTGAATTACTGGCAATTTGGCGATTATCTGGGAATTGGTGCAGGTGCTCATGGCAAATTAACTTCACCTGACGGGCTTATTAGCAGGCACAGCAAGCATCGTCACCCCAATAAATACATGCAGGCAGCACTCAATGGAATCCCCCGCTCACAACAACAGTTAATCGAGGGAAAAGATTTGATTTTTGAGTTTAT
>JALVDQ010000372.1 GCA_027008885.1 Thiotrichaceae bacterium
CCTCTCCCACGCGCGTGCGCCCTTCAAACAGAATCACATCAGAAGGTCGCAGATCACGCAGCATGTGTTCAAAGTTATTGATAGCCTGCATATTCCGGTTTCCTTTTGGAATATCATTAAGCCAGTCAACAACCAGTTGCCATAATGTGTTTTTTAAATTGCTAATCACAATATATTCCTGCTTTTTGTCGCTCGGCACTTAAGGGCAAATGAGTTTTCGTATGCACTTCACCAAAAGTTTAGTATAAGAACGGATAACAGGAATATTTAGATACGTTGGCGTTTTGTAACAGCCTGATATCTATTAATACCCATCCCCCCCCTGTTTTTACATATTTTTTATGCTGTGTTTAAGGAACAAATACAGGCAATATGCTCTGTCCTCTGTCCTCTGTCCTCTGTCTTCTGTCCTCAGAAACACCCATCCCCCCTGTTTTTTATATATTTTTGTAGTGTTGTGCAGAGGAGCACAGAGGTATTCGCAGAGAACCGCAGAGATTGTAAAGGAGGGCACTGCTGATCAGTTATATTTTATAGCTGTTTTGAGTCCGCTACTTCAGGCTTTCTTCCTGAATACCTCAATTGCAATAGCAAGAAGAAACAGGGTATTTGCCAGATACCACAGATAAAATCCCAGACCAAATTCCTGTATATAAATTTTTTCCTGGCTCAAACCCGTGGGGATTTCAGAGAACATAAAAGTCTGTGAAGCGACTAAAAAGGCTATCAGGGTTAATATAAAAGAAACCACCGGCTTTTTTGACAGCAGCAGTAGTGCCAGTAAGTTTAAAGGATTGGCAAGCCATGATAACTGGAAAAAAAGCAGCCCCAGCCAGCCAATCAGCAGTATCCAGTACCCATACAGATCATCCCCTGAAGTAAACAGCGCGACATTGTAGAGTGATAAGGAAAAGCATATTAATCCGCACAGGATGAGCAGCTTTACTAACACTTCCAGATAGTTTAGTGATGGGGTTTGTTTGTCTTTCAAGCTATAACTATAATTCATTCCGTTAATATAGCGAAGAAATAATCTGCAACAAGCTTACAGAGCTAAAGGGACGCTATTAGGGGATGAGAGTATATAAGCTAACAATAGATATTGACAAGTTGTGGAAATTCACCCTCTTTAAAATCACCTTTTTCTTTGACTGTTGGCTTGCATTGCTTTTTCAAAGGACCATTGACGATTACATCAGACGCCTGATCGTAGTAAATAATTGCAATAGATCCGGGGTCAGCGTGGTTTAGATTCAGGGTAGTTCCTCTTTTGACAGTGACAGGTTTTTTTAGTGGCAAACTAAAGGAAAGCTCCAGCGCATCACCTTTTTTTACCAAGGATACATTTGTGGCTTTACCAAGTGCCTCCACTTTTCCATTTATTTTAAGCTCTGTAAAGTAAGCCAATGATGCCAGATCACTAATCAACTTGTCCTTCAGCTTGTTTAAATCTGTTTGATCCTGTGTCATTACGCTGCTGACATCTTCATCATAAAGCCAGTTCATGCGTAATCCGGTAAGCTGATTTTTTACCGAGTACAGCTCAGTGCTGATTTGTATTTCATAATGATAGGAATGAGAGAATGCCGTATTGGCAAAGCTTGTGAGTAATATTGTCAGCGCTAAAAGACTTAAAAAAATTATTTTTTTCATAATGTATTCCTTTTTATTGCTGGATTAGCATAAAGGTTAAGACAAAAATAGCACTGGTTGCTATCCATGAAGCCAGCACTCTCAGGATAATACCCTGCCAAAATCTGTTTATAAAGCGAGCAATCAGGGTAGTTAACAAAATAATTAGCACGAAACTGCAAGCAGCACCTACTAACCAGTTGTTAATACTGGTTGTTCCGAGGCCCGGAATAAGCACCGGACTTGAATCAAGACCCAAAGCAATTCCCGAAAAAACAGCAAGCATCCAGACAAGCAATATCGGCAAATCCAGCTTCAGTATTACCAGCAAACTTGCCGTTAGACCTGCTCCTAAAAGAATTAGTTCAAAATCCAGTTTGATATGACTCATCTGCTTAATAATCAAACCGGAAATCAGCGCCACAGTATAT
>JALVDQ010000373.1 GCA_027008885.1 Thiotrichaceae bacterium
AGTGTTCTGCCTCAAATATAAATGTAAATGGTGGAATAAACAGCTTTACCCAAATATCACCATCGGAGATTAGCCTGTATTTCCTCGAGGACATACAGCATCCAGTAACAAACCTGAATATAAATTGCCCATAGGAGCCTGTCCGCTTCTAAGTTGCTGAGAAGTTTATTTTAAGTATCTGGATAGACTTCTGAGGACGCAGAGAGCACAGAGAAAAAACAGAAAGATTGGATTCTCTGTGTTCTCTGTGCGCTTTGTGGTTTATAAGGTTACAGCAACGTAGCCCGTATGAAGCCTGCGGAATACGGGAATTGCACTATAGTTAAGCAGTGCTCCTGTGTTTCATTCCTCAACTACGGGAAAAATATATAAAAAAAGGGGGGGATGGGTTATCAGAAGACAGAAGAGCACGTTTAAGCATCGCTCCCGTGTTTTGTTCCTCAACACACACGGAAAATATATAAAAAAGTGGGGGGATGGGTTATCAGAAGACAGAGGAAGCTTCCGGGATCGGGAATAGTATTTATTAAAATGCACCCAGATTGGCTATTCATACCTGCCACTGCATGTGTTACCGTTGCTTTCCCTAATTTATTTCCCATAAAAGCACACGATGAAAATACGCGTAAAAATCTGTGGCATTACTTCGATTGAAGATGCCGAAACCGTCTGCAATGCGGGTGTTGATGCCATTGGTTTGGTGTTTTATGAAAAAAGTCCACGCAATGTGAGTATCCCTCAGGCAGCAGAAATTTGTGCCAGCCTGCCGCCTTTTGTTAATACTGTGGGGCTGTTTCTGAATGCTTCGGCTGATTTTGTGCATTCTGTTCTGGCAAGCGTACCCATAGACTTGCTACAATTCCACGGCTCTGAAACACCTGAATATTGCGCCTCATTCAAGCACCCCTATATCAAGGTGATTGGCATGAAAGAGGTACATGGTCTGGCGCAGTTTGATGCCATTGCCAGACAATATCCGGATGCCAGGGGCTTTTTGGTTGATAGCCATGCCGCGGGTAAGGCGGGGGGAACGGGGAAAACATTTGAATGGACAAATACCCCCGTTGATTACCACAAACCGATTATACTCGCGGGTGGCTTGAACGCTGAAAATATTGCCGCTGCGATTCAGCAGGCTCCGGTATATGCTTATGACCTGAGTAGTGGCGTTGAAAGTCAGCCCGGTATAAAAGACAAACACAAAGTAATGCAGTTAATGAATGAGGTGAAGCGTGTCCAATGTGAAAGAAACTAGCGCGGCGAATACAAAAATATCAAATAAAGTATATGACAAGGAGCTGGAAAATCTCGATTTAAGCCAGATCGACTGGAATGCTTTCCCTGATGATCGTGGTCATTTTGGCATTTATGGCGGACGCTTTGCGGCAGAGACCTTGATGGAAGCGATTGAAGAGCTGCAACAGGCATATGACTCACTCAAGGACAATCCCCAGTTTCAGGCAGATTATGATAATGATTTGCGTCATTATGTGGGTCGCCCCAGCCCGCTTTATCATGCCGAGCGCTGGTCAAAAGAACTCGGTGGCGCGCAAATTTACCTGAAACGTGAAGACTTAAATCACACTGGCGCGCACAAGGTAAATAATACCATCGGACAGGCACTACTTGCGAAACACATGGGCAAACCGCGCATTATTGCTGAAACTGGCGCGGGTCAGCATGGCGTTGCTACCGCGACCATTGCCGCCCGATTAGGGCTTGAGTGTGTTGTCTATATGGGCGAGGTAGATGTTGCCCGCCAGGCACCCAATGTGTATCGCATGAAGCTGCTTGGCGCAGAAGTTCGCCCGGTTTCTTCCGGCTCAAAAACCTTAAAAGATGCGCTCAATGAAGCCATGCGTGATTGGGTCACAAATGTTGATAACACCTTTTACTGCATTGGCACAGTGGCAGGACCGCACCCCTACCCGTCAATGGTGCGTGACTTTCAGACAATTATTGGACGTGAAGCCAAACAGCAATGCCTTGAACAAACCAGTCGCCTGCCCGATGCGCTGATTGCCTGTGTCGGTGGTGGCTCTAAT
>JALVDQ010000374.1 GCA_027008885.1 Thiotrichaceae bacterium
GAAAAAATCCGGACTGTTCCTGTTCGTTGGCTCAACAGGAGCAGGTAAATCAACCTCAATGGCATCACTGATTCAATATCGAAATCAGCGCGATGCCGGGCACATCCTTACCATTGAAGATCCGATTGAGTTTACCTACCGCCACGACAAATCAATCATCGGTCAACGTGAAGTCGGTTTTGATACGCTTTCCTATGAAAATGCCATGCGCGAAGCCATGCGTGAAGCGCCTGATGTGATTCTGGTCGGCGAAATACGCAGCACCACCACCGTAGATGCCGCCATGGGATTTGCTGACACCGGACATCTGGTTATCAGCACGCTCCATGCAACCAATACAATTCAAGCCCTGGAACGCCTCGTATACCTGCTACCCAGTGAACAGAAAGAACGTGTATTGATGGATATGTCGCTGAATTTGCTTGCAGTGATTGCACAACGACTGATCCCCGGAGTGGATGGAAAATATGCCCTGGCTACCGAAGTGCTGGTAAATTCGCCTTACAGTGCCGAAGTAATACGCAAGGGTCACTTTCAGGACTTAAAAGACATTATTGAAAAAAGTGCCGTTGACGGAATGCACACTTTCGACCAGTCACTTGCAGACCTGTATAAGCAGGGCAGAATCTCACGCGAAATGGCACTGGATAATGCCACATCAAAAAATAACCTGGAATGGATGCTGAGCTTTGACAAAGACAGCAATGAAGTCAAATCACAGGAAACAGAAAACGCTTATTCAGAATCAGGCTCGTCTTTACCTGAACTGGTATAAGAACCAGTCTGAAACTGAATATATATAAAAAAAAAGGGGGGGGTGGGTACAATCAACCCATCCCCCCTGTTTTTGATATATTTTTTAGGTTTATAGCAAATATTTTCCGATGATCGGTTGAGTGTGGATGATTGTGATGCTAAAATGCGCGACCCTCTTGGTCGAGCAGCGTATGCTACTACCTGGATTAAAAGTAAATGACTTAAGTCAAAAGGCAGGTTATCAAAAAATGCGCAGTTTGTTTATTTTCCAGTTGGTGCTGGTATTGGTGGGTATGGCTGTTGCTTTTTTTTATCTTCAAGAGCCGGGTTTGTTGTCAGCTGCATTTGGTGGTGGAGTTGCTATCATGAACAGTGTTATGTTAAGCCGCCGCTTGAAATCTGCTGCAGGAATGGCTGAGAGTAATCCTGATGCAGGGGTGTTGTCTCTTTATTTTGGTGTAGTGCAGCGTTTTATCTTTACACTTGTGATGTTTGGTGTTGGGATGGGGCTTTTGAAGTTGGCGCCTCCTCCAATGTTGGGTGTTTTTGCCCTGGCACAGTTGGGCTATGTGCTTTATGGCAGGAATAAGCTGACAGAAGAAGTTGGAAAAAGAGAGTAAATTGTAAATAAATTATTTTAATAGGGGTATAGTGAATAGTGAGCGAATCTAGCGCGCCAGCAATATCGAATCCAGTTGAATACATTCAACATCATTTGGGAAATATGACACTAGATGGCGAGCGCCCTGCGAGCCTTGTGGATTTTAGCGTATTCTTTGTGGATACCTTTTTGGTGAGCCTGATTTTGGCGATGCTTTTCGGCTTTGTCGCCTGGCGGGTAGGTAAAAATTTAGACGCGGATAATCCCACAGGTTTGCAAAATGTTCTTGAGACTGTCGTAGAATTTGTAAATCAGCAGGTAAAAGATATTTTCCCTACTGCTGACAAGTGGATAGGTCCACTGGCAATTACGATTTTTGTGTGGGTTCTGTTAATGAATGCCATGGACTTTTTGCCTGTGGATTTACTGCCTTCGCTGGTTAGCGGTATCGCGGCTGTTTTCGGCTTTGATCCCCATCAGGTTCACTTTAAGGCTGTTCCAACTACCAATCTTGATACGACCTTTGCATTGGCACTGCTTGTATTTGGCTTAATTATTTTTTATAACATCAAGAATAAGGGTTTTATCGGGTACATGAAGGTATTTTTATTTCACCCGTTTGGAAAGTTCTTGATTCCAGTGAATATTATCATGACGACTATTGAAGAAGTCGCAAAACCAATAAGCCTGGGGCTAAGGCTGTTTGGTAATATGTTTGCTGGAGAGCTGTTGTTTTTATTGATTGCTCTATTGGCTTTTTCAGTATGGGCAATGCCTGCTCAGGTTGCCCTGGGGACTTTGTGGGGTATCTTTCATATGTTGGTTGTACCCCTGCAGGCGTTTATTTTTATGCTTCTGACAATTGTTTATCTTGGCTTGGCAAGTCAGGGAGCTGATGAACACTAGCCTGATTCTGGTCGGTGAGATTGCTACGGCATGAGTCTCAAGTTCTGGTTCGTGGTGGTTTGAATTTCTGTTCACTAAATAAGTGCCCAGAAACTTTAAATTACTGGAAATCCATACTTTGTCTCGTATCAGTGTTAGCCTCACGGATTTAAGGCTATTGTTAGTGTTGTGAAAAAGTTTACTTAATTATTAATATTTATTTTAGGAGATTAACTATGGATCCAGCAATTGTGTCTGAGATTATGTCTGCCACTGCAATTGGTGTAGGTATTATTCTGGCTGCTGCCGGTTTAGGTTCTGCATTGGGTTGGGGTATGATTTGTTCCAAGTTTATTGAAGGTATTGCGCGTCAGCCAGAAATGCGTGCTCAGTTGACTGGTCAAATGTTGTTTACGGGTGGCTTGATGGAAGCTTTCCCAATGATTGTTCTTGGTATTTCAATGTGGTTTATTTTTGCGAATCCGTTTATTGGTGCTGCTAAATCTGCAATTGGTGGTTAATTCATTCGAAACTGATTCGATTTAATAATGAATTATACGAATGCTATTCGGAGATAAATCATGAATGTTACAGCAACATTAATAGGTCAGCTGATAGTATTTTCTGTTTTGATCTGGTTTGTGAAAGCGGTTCTTTGGGAGCCAATCATTAATACGCTTGAAGACAGAAAAAAACGTATTGCTGATGGGCTTGCCGCTTCTGAAAAAGGTTTTAAAGATCAGGAAGTCGCCAAAGAAATTGCCTTGCAGGAAATCAAGAAGGCAAAACAGGAAGCAAGCGAAATAATTGCCCAGGCGAAGGCTCGTGATGGTCAAATGCTTGAGGAAGCCAAAAACAAGGCGGCAGAAGAAGCAGAGCGTGTTATGGCTGGCGCTCAGGCAGAAATAGATCAAGAAGTGAATCGGGCAAAAGATTCTTTGCGTTCCCAGGTGGCTGAACTGGCAGTTGCAGGGGCGAGTAAAATTCTTGGCAAGGAAGTCGATGCCAAGGCGCACAAGGCAGCACTTAAAGAACTGATTGAGCAGATCTAGGATGAGCAGGGACTAATGATATGTCTGAATTGACTACAGCAGCTCGTCCTTATGCACGTGCTGTTTTTGAAATGGCTGAGAAATCGGGTGATCTGGCAGAATGGTCGGAAATGCTCGGTTTTATGGGGGCTGTGGCGAGTAATGATGAAGTTAGCGCGTTACTGGCTCGTCCTGAAATGGCGAAACAGGCAGGAGCGGATGCTTTTTTAAAGCTTTGTGATAACAAGTTAAATGACAAGGCTGAGAATTTGGTAAGGGTCTTGGCGGAGAATAACCGTTTGGCTTTGCTTCCTGAAATAAGTGTTATTTTTGATGCACTTAAAGATGAGGCAGAAGGTTCGATTGAAGCCCTGGTTCGATCAGCTAAAAAACTCAGCAAAAGCGAACAGGAAGGCATTTCAAAGGCATTGAAAAAGCGTTTGGGACGCGATGTAAAACTAAAGGTTAGTGTGGATGAGGCGCTTTTAGGGGGCGCAATAATTCAGGCTGGCGACTTGGTGATTGATGGCTCATTAAAAGGACGTCTGGATAAAATGACGTCTGCTATGACAAATTAATAATCACTCGGAGCCTGTTTGAGAATATGGGTCGTAGCGAGAGAGGCGGATTTAAACTGTATTTTTATTGATTTTCTACTTAATGAAAATTGAAGAAAATCTGCTCAGATTATGGCTCTCCAGCAGTTGACTCACTATTCCCGAACAGATTCCCAGGTACTTAATAGAGAAAAGGTAAAGGTATGCAACTTAACCCAACAGAAATCAGTGATCTAATCAAAAAGCGAATAGAAGGCTTTGATGTAGAGGCTGAAGCACGGACGGAAGGCACAATTGTATCTATAATGGATGGTATTGTGCGTATTCATGGCTTGTCAGATGTGATGTCAGGTGAAATGATCGAATTTTCAAATGGCGCTTATGGTCTGGCATTAAATCTTGAACGTGATTCAGTCGGCGCAGTGGTGCTTGGTGATTACAAAGGTATTACAGAAGGTGATGTGGCTAAATGTACAGGTCGCATCCTGGATGTGCCTGTTGGTCCCGAGTTAATGGGTCGTGTTGTTGATTCATTGGGTGCTCCGATAGATGGTAAAGGACCAATAAATACCAAGGCAATGAATCCAATTGAGCGTCAGGCTCCGGGCGTAATTGAGCGTCAGTCAGTTGATGAGCCAATGGAAACAGGTATTAAAGCACTGGATTCAATGGTGCCGGTGGGTCGTGGTCAGCGTGAGCTGATTATTGGTGACCGTCAGACTGGCAAGACTGCGGTAGCCGTTGATGCCATCATTAACCAGAAGGGCAAAGATGTAAAATGTATCTACGTTGCAGTGGGTCAGAAAGCTTCTTCCGTAGCAGGCGTTGTGCGTAAGCTTGAAGAATTTGGCGCAATGGATTATACCATTGTGGTTGCTGCGAATGCTTCCGATCCTGCTTCAATGCAATATCTGGCGCCTTATGCGGGTTGTGCCATGGGCGAGTATTTTCGTGATCATGGTGAAGATGCACTGATTATCTATGATGACTTGACCAAGCAGGCGTGGGCATATCGTCAGGTATCATTATTGTTGCGTCGTCCACCAGGTCGAGAGGCTTATCCTGGAGATGTGTTCTTCCTGCATTCACGTTTGCTGGAGCGTGCTGCACGCGTTAATGCTGATTACGTCGAGCGCTATACCAATGGTAAAGTGAAAGGCAAGACGGGTTCCCTAACGGCTTATCCGATTATTGAAACCCAGGAAGGTGATGTTTCCGCATTTGTTCCTACGAATGTTATCTCGATTACAGACGGTCAGATATTTCTTGATACTGATTTGTTCAACTCGGGTAATCGTCCGGCAATAGATGCCGGACTTTCTGTATCTCGTGTGGGTGGTTCAGCCCAGACTAAAATTATCAAAAAACTGGGGGGTGGGATACGTCTTGATCTGGCTCAGTATCGTGAGTTGGCAGCATTCTCCCAGTTTGCATCAGACCTTGATGAAGGCACAAGAAAACAACTGGAGCGGGGTGCTCGTGTAACAGCGCTTATGACTCAAAAACAGTATTCTCCTTTAAAAACAGGTGAATTGGCATTCACTTTGTTTGCTGCAAATGAAGGTTTCCTGGATGACATTGAAGTAAATAAAATTGGTGATTTTGAGGCAGCAATGCTTTCTTATATTCGTACTGAAAAGGCAGATTTTCTGGAAAGCCTGAATGAGTCGGGCGATTATAATGACGAAATTGCGAATGAGATGCGAGCAGCCCTGGAAGATTTTAAATCAAAAGGCGCATGGTAGTCGTTTGAAACTGACGAAAGGAAGTATTTGTAATGGCAGGTCTTAAAGAAATACGCTCACAAATTGGTAGTATTCAAAATACCAAAAAAATAACCAAGGCTATGGAAATGGTGGCAGCCTCTAAAATGCGGCGTGCCCGGGAGCGTATGGATGCCTCGCGTCCCTATGCCGAAAAGATGAGGCAAGTTGTGAGTCACATGGCGCTGGGTCATCTGGAATACCAGCATAGCTTCTTCAAGGAACGTGATACAGTAAAGCGCGTCGGTTACATTATTATTTCCTCTGATCGGGGGCTCTGTGGTGGATTGAATACAAATCTTTTCAAGAAGGCTCTGGAAAGTATTGCAGAGTGGAAAGAAAAAGATGTTGAGGTTGATATTGCTGTTTTTGGTAATAAGGCACTGGCCGCATTCAAGCGTTTTGGTGTGGTTGCAGAGACAACTGGTTTGGGTGATAAACCAGGCGTAAATGATTTGCTGGGAACCATAAAAGTTATGCTTGATGCCTATGAAGAAGGGCGGATTGACCGTTTGTTTCTGGTCGAAAATGAATTTGTAAACAGTATGACGCAAACGCCAAGAGTGACTCAGTTGATTCCGGTTGTTGCCGCTGAAATGGATGAAATCAAGCATCACTGGGATTATTTATACGAACCAGAGTCGAAAGAAGTGATTGATATGTTGATGACACGTTATATTGAATCACTGGTTTATCAGGGGATCGTTGAGAATATAGCCTGTGAGATGTCTGCACGAATGATTGCAATGAAAAGCGCAACAGACAATGCGGGCGATATGATCGACAAGCTTAAACTGGTATATAACAAGGCTCGTCAGGCAGCAATCACACAAGAGATTTCTGAAATAGTTGCCGGTGCAGCAGCTGTAGAATAAGTTATTTTATATAAAATTTAAATTTAAGGTAGAGGTACTAACATAATGAGTACTGGAAGTATTGTTCAAGTTATTGGTCCTGTTGTCGATGTGGAATTTCCACGCGATGCAGTGCCCTCTGTATACACCGCATTAAAGGTTACAGAACATAAAGATTTAACACTGGAAGTACAGGCGCAATTAGGTGATGGTGTCGTGCGCGCCATTGCGATGGGTGAGGCAGAAGGATTGAAGCGCGGTATGAATGCGGTCAATACAGGTGAGCCTATCAAGGTTCCTGTGGGTGAAGGTACTCTTGGACGAATTATGAATGTACTTGGTGAGCCTGTAGATATGGCAGGTGATATCAAAGTTGATACACATATGCCGATTCACCGTGACCCCCCCAGTTATGAAGAATTATCCTCAACGCTTGATATTCTGGAAACGGGTATCAAGGTAATCGACCTGGTAATGCCTATTGCAAAGGGTGGTAAAATAGGTTTGTTTGGTGGAGCGGGTGTAGGTAAAACAGTTACCCTGATGGAGCTTATTAATAATATAGCAAAGGAGCATAGCGGTCTTTCGGTCTTTGCTGGTGTTGGTGAGCGTACTCGTGAGGGTAATGACTTTTATTACGAAATGGAAGAAGGCGGAGTGCTTGACAAGGTTGCCCTGGTGTACGGACAAATGAATGAACCCCCAGGAAACAGACTTCGCGTTGCTTTAACTGGCTTGACTATGGCGGAGTACTTTCGTGATGAAGGACGTGATGTATTGATGTTTATTGATAATATTTATCGATACACACTGGCAGGTACGGAAGTTTCTGCACTGCTTGGTCGAATGCCCTCTGCTGTTGGTTATCAGCCAACACTTGCAGAAGAAATGGGAGCATTGCAAGAACGAATTACTTCTACCAAAAAAGGTTCAATTACGTCATTCCAGGCGGTTTATGTTCCGGCTGACGATTTGACCGACCCCTCTCCTGCGACTACCTTTGCGCACCTGGATGCGACATTGGTGCTTTCACGTAATATTGCAGAGCTGGGTATTTATCCCGCTGTTGATCCTCTGGATTCCACCTCACGCCAGCTGGATCCTTTGGTGATTGGCGAGGAGCATTATAATATTGCGCGTGGTGTTCAGGGTGTTTTGCAACGCTACAAAGAACTTCAGGATATTATCGCGATTCTGGGTATGGATGAACTCTCGGAAGAAGACAAGCAGACGGTAGCGCGTGCACGCCGTATTCAGCGTTTTCTGTCCCAGCCATTCCATGTTGCTGAAGTATTTACAGGTGCACCGGGTAAATATGTTTCTCTTGCTGATACATTGTCTGGTTTTAAGGGTATTCTGGCGGGTGAATACGATCATTTACCAGAACAAGCTTTCTATATGGTAGGTGGTATAGATGAGGTTTTAGAAAAGGGCAATAAGGAAGCTTGAGGATTAAGTCATGGCTATGACAATGCATTTAGATGTGGTAAGCGCTGAAGAATCAATATACTCTGGAGTTGTTGAAGAGATATTGGCTCCCGGAACTTTAGGTAATCTGGGTATTATGCCACGTCATTCTCAGTTGATAACAACCCTGAAGCCTGGAGAATTACGCTATAAAACAAAAGATGGTGATGTATCACTGTTTGTTGCAGGAGGCATTATGGAAGTACAGCCTTCAATTGTGACTGTTTTGGCAGATACAGCAGTTCGTGCTGAAGATCTGGATGAGAAAGCTGCGCAAGATGCGCAAAAGCGGGCTGAAGATGCCCTGCAAGGGAAAGACCCTGAAGATATAGACTATGAGGCTATCAAGGCGGAGCTGGAAGCGGCAAAAGCCCAGATTGAAATGATTCACAGAATTGGAAAAACCTTGCGTTGATGTTTATCAGTCTCAAATTCTGGAAAACTTGATGCTGAAGTTTTATGAGTTTGTGTCATTTTTGAAAAAAATTTCGTGTTTTGTTGTTTTTTTACCATTTTTTTTTGAATGTAACTCAATTTAAGTCTATACTATAGGGGTGGATGAACAGTAATCATGCGGCTGTTTTTTTAATGGCTATTTAAAATTTTATAACTAACAAGTAGTAAGGATGTACAATATGAAGATTAAACATCAACTCTCTATTGCAGCACTGGTAATGGTAGGTTTTTTTGCAACGGGTTGTTCCCAGCAGTCGACTGGTGACTCACAGGTAGCAGGGGCTTCGCAGCAGTCTGCGGGTGGCTCGCAAGTAGCGGGCGGCTCTCAACAGCAAGTCGAAGGCGGCACTCAGGTTGCAGGTGGATCACAACAACAAACTCAACCTCCTGTTGTTGTACCTCAAAAGGTAGTTAAGCCCAAGCCGGCTCCGGTTCGTCGTGTCGTTCGCCGTCAGCCTCCTCGTCGTGTCGTTCACCGTCGTGTAGTGCATCATCGCGCGAATCCCTGGTTACATTATCACCCAGAGGCTCCAAAATGTGCCAAGACCAAAAAGCATAGCCATAAGTTCAAGCGTACCGGCGCTCGTCATCATCACCGTTATGCCTGTGTAAACGCGCGTAGAATGACTCATCGTCGCACTTATCAACCTCGTCGTCATGTAGTGCGTCAAGTACGTCATGTTAGACCTCCTCAGGTTGATGTAAGAGCACTTCAAACAAAGCTTAAGGCTAAGGGTTACTACAAGGGTCCAATTGATGGAATCGTAGGTCCTAAAACACGTAGTGCACTTAAACGTTACATGAATCGTTAAAATAGTGTTAAAAAACTTACTCTGAATCTTCAGAGCTAAAAATGGGATTGTGGTTTTTCTGCAGTCCCATTTTTTTTGTATTGAAGTGCAGTACAGTAAAACTCGTTATTATTGTGTTGTCCCTTGTAATTCTTATACCTCAAGTTTCTGAGTTCAAATCTATCGTTACGCAGAGGAACACAGAGATATTCGCAGAGAACCGCAGAGATTGTAAAGTAAGGAAAACAATTTACATCTCCTTCGTTTGCACACTCTCTTTGTTTGCACATCTTTGTTTGATACTTTTTATAATGTTAACTCCGTGGTTCTCTGCGAAAAACTCCGCGACTCTCTGCGTTACTTAAACTGAATGACTGGAATCAATGTATCTATGCTGTTTTTGAACTCCGAAACTTGAGTTATACTTAAGTAAATCAACAGCTTTAGCTCACTACTAATTCCTGAATCCTGGGTTATTTGGAAGGGTCAGGTAATTGAATTTGTAACTACTCAGCGTGATCCATAACTGCTTGTTTTTTCCAAGGAAAAAGCGCGCAGTTTATAAGTATAAATGAGCACTTTTAATGCCACTATTGGGAAAAATAGAGGGTAAGCTGAATCGTTACTTAAGTTTTTACAAAATTGTTGTAGTAACCAGCATGATGAGGAACTAATTGATTTTTTCTTGATCATTAAGATAAGGTTAAATTTATAGAATGCTTTTTATGAAAAAAATATTTCAAAAATGGGAAATAAAATTAATAGTTATCTCGTTACTATTTTTGACTGCACCAGCCCATGCAATGGTCTGGAAATCAGTAAATAGATGGGATGCCACATGGGAAAAGCGTTATCAGCATTGGGTGAAAAATAATTGGACTGAAGATTTTTTCATGAATGAAAAAAAGCCCATTTATTATAAATTTTCGCATGATTGCGCTGATGCTGTATATGCCATGCGGCTAGTTTTTTCTTATGAAAACAGGTTGCCGTTTGTGATTCATAATCGGTCCAGACCGGGCAAAACGATTAGTAATGGTATGACACGCTGGGATAAGTATCCTGCGGCTAGACGTGTTCGCTATTTTCTTGATTATGTCGCTGATATGACAAGCACCAAAACACTGGCTCTTGATACATACCCTATAGCGCTTGATGATATTAAACCTGGAGATATATATGCCGCTCCGGGCAAGCATTCTTACCAGATTGTTAATATTACAGAGTATGGCGTAGCTGAAGTTATGTCATCAACAACGCCTAAAGCACCCCGTTTTCTTGATAGGGTACCTTCGTTTCCATTTTATGTGCCTGAGGATTATAAGCATAAAAGAGACGGTTATCGTCGTTTTATACAGCCTCAAAATATTAGAAAACCTCTTTCAAAACAACCAGGTTATAGTGTTGAGCAGTATGATATTGCAAGAGCAGTGAATTATAATTATGTGCGTTTTACTGATATTATCGCTAGCGCACTAGGGAAAAAGAAAGAAAGTCCAGACGAAAAGACGCTCAGGCTATTAATCGCACTGTGCATGTATGCTAATGATCGGGCTGTTTATGTCTATGATGCTCTTTGGTACTTGCAGGAATTGAGGAAGAAAGGTCGTCGCTGCATGAACAGGAGAGAATATGACAACTATTCAACTCCGTCGCGTGACAAACGCTTAAAGGCGTTTTTTAATGCAGTAAAAAATCATTATGAAAGGCATGCAAAATATAAACCCTGGACACAACCACAGCGTTGGGCTCGCACTTTATTCTCTGCCAAACAACCTAGTCCGGCAGAAATTAAAGACCTTAATTCATTTTGTATGGTGCAGATGAGCCTGGGTGAAAAATATTTTATTCCGTTACGAGATTTGCGCCAGAATATAGCTGCAGGAAAAGTTATTTCAGATCCACATGCACCTCTTGAATACAGGTGGGGGGTGCAGTCAAAACCTTACAGACCAAGATGCAAGACCTACTGATAGCTACGAGTAGCTATGAGTGAATAATTTCGACAGGTTTTGCTCACTATCGACAAATAAATTAACACAAGTACAAGCTCCCTTCCTGTAAATACACTATACTTGGAAATCTGTTCGACAACGGGCAGATTTCCAAGTTACAGTTTTAAATATGGGTGTCTATGCGAACGATCAATCATAAAGAAGCCTGGCAGGGGGTTGCGAATTGTAGTGAATGCTCAATTCGAAATTCTGTATTATTTGCGGGTTTGACAGAAGATGAATTTAAAAAAATACATCAGCCGATTGATCAATTTCAGTTAGGTGCTGATAGCAAACTCTACGGGGTTGGCGATGAAGCAAAATATATGTATACCATTCGCAGTGGACTGGTAAAGCTTGTCCATTATATGCCTGACGGCACTCAAAGAATAGTTCGCTTGTTAAAAGCCTCCGATGTTTTAGGTCTGGAAGCAGTTCTCGATCCGACATACAAGCATGACGCAATCACCCTGCAAGACACCGAGATATGTCGTTATCCGGCGGTAGCAGTGAATGAATTTTCCCGGACAAATCCAAAATTGCACTATGAAATGATGTCTCGCTGGCAGCGCGCCCTTGACGAAGCGGATTCATGGGTTACCCAGTTGTCTACAGGCACATCCAGACAGCGCGTGGCCCGTTTGATTCTGCTGCTGGCAAAAGGAAATGACGATCATAGCTGCTCACTAATAGGTCGTGAAGATATGGGTGCTATGTTAGGTATTACGACAGAAACAGCAAGTCGTACTATCGCCAGTTTTAAAAGAGAAAAACTTTTGCGGAAAATTACATTAACTTCATATCAATGTGATGTAGAGCGTTTGCAACAAATAAGTTACGGTTAATAATGCGTTACAGTGGCAAAGGATAGGGCAGGGCATAGCACGGTATGTAGCCCGTATGAAGCCTTGCGGAATACGGGAAACGCGGGCTACATGGGTTGTTGTTCACTGCTCCCGTGTTTCGTTCCTCAATACAGGTTGCCCAAAAATATATAAAAAACAGGGGGGATGGGTAGCAGAAGATAGAGAACACCCTTGGGCAGCCGACGTTCCAGGTCTATACAATGCACAATCTGGGTAGATAATATTATAAAATATCACTTGATATTATATAAAAGCACCTCTATAATTTGCCACCTCTGATGCGGGGTGGAGCAGTCTGGCAGCTCGTCGGGCTCATAACCCGAAGGTCGTAGGTTCGAATCCTGCCCCCGCTACCAAATAAAAAGAAGGCACATTGATAGTGTGAACAGTGTGCTTTCATATAAAAAAGCCCCGTTTAAACGGGGCTTTTTTATTACCTGAAAAAAGTCAATGGACGAGCTTCTTACCCGTCTAACTGACTTTTGGCTCCAGTTCGAGCGTTCTCAAATTATTGCGTAGAATGGCTATGCGTCTCTTGAGAAAACTTAATCTGAAATAAAATTTTGCCTTGCACTGCCTGCTTCAGGTGCTGCCAGGCAGTGTTTTTCATCCCTAAGGAAGTTATATATATTGCAAAATGCACTAGATAATCTGGTAAAAAACACCGTTGAAGGTTTGGGCTATCAGGTGTGGGGCTATGAATACAGACCCCACTCCGAGAGTGCCCTGTTGCGTATTTTTATCGAAAAAGAGGGCGGTATCAGCATAGAAGATTGTGCCAATGTGAGTCGCCAGTTAGGTGCCGTGCTTGATGTTGAGAATATCATACCGGTTGCCTATGTTTTGGAAGTATCCTCTCCTGGTATGGACAGGGTACTGTTTACTCTCGAGCAATATCAGGATTATATCGGCGAGAAAATAAAATTACGCACACAGACACCAATAGAAGAACGCAGAAATTTTAAAGGTTATCTTATAAAAACAAGCGACTCTATTGTCACCATTAAAGTAGATAATCAGGAATTTGAGATTCCGTTTGAATCGATTGATCGTGCCAGACTGGTTCTGGACTGATCATCATAATCTAAAGGTTAAACCATGAGCAAAGAAATACTATATGTTGTAGATGCGGTTTCTAACGAAAAAAACCTGGATCCGGAAGATATTTTTGAAGCCGTAGAAATAGCAATTGCTACGGCTTCACGGAAACGCTACGGTATGGAAAAGGACTTTCGTGTTGACATTGATCGTGAAACAGGTAATTACGACACATTTCGTCGCTGGGAAATCATGGATGATGAAGATCCAAATTTTGAATCGCCGGAGCGCCATATTCTAAAAAGCTATGCTGATAATAGAAACCTTGGTTTGGAAGTTGGTGAATTTCTGGAAGAACAGGTGGAATCCATTGAATTTGGACGTATTACGGCGCAAATTGCAAAACAGGTTATCATGCAAAAAGTTCGCCAGGCAGAACGTCAAAAAATGGCAGAGGCATTCAGGGACAGCGTTGGAAAAATTGTTCTGGGAACAGTCAAGCGAGTTGACCGGCGAGGCATTGTGCTTGATTTGGGCGAAAACAGTGAGGCAATCATTCCACGAGAAATGATGATCCCACGTGAAATTGCGCGTGTAGGAGACCGGATGCGCGGTATTCTCCATGAAATAAATGAAGAAGGGCGTGGCGGACCAAAAATGATCGTATCACGCATAGACGAAGAATTTCTGGTTGAGCTGGTAAAGCTTGAGGTACCTGAAATAGGACAGGAACTTATTGATATTATGGGAGCTGCACGCGACCCTGGTTCACGCTCTAAAATAGCAGTACGCGCCAATGTACCTAACCTTGATCCCGTAGGAGCCTGCGTTGGAATGCGTGGTTCACGCATCCAGACAGTAACAAATGAGTTAAACAACGAACGCGTTGATATCATCCCCTGGGATGAAGACATAGCACGTTTTGTAATAAATGCAATGCAACCTGCTGAAGTCTTGTCTATTGTCATTGACGAAGACAAGAAGAGTATGGATATTGGTGTTGATGAAGAAATGCTTGCCCAGGCAATTGGCAAGGGAGGGCAAAATGTACGCCTTGCGAGTAAACTAACCGGCTGGACACTCAATGTAATGAGTGAAGAGGCAGCCGAAAACAAAAGTCGAAGTGAACAAAACATACTGATTTCACTGTTTGCTGAAAAACTAGATGTTGATGAAGAAGTTGCCAGTATTTTGGTCGAGGAAGGCTTTACCAGTCTGGATGAAGTTGCCTATGTTCCAACAGACGAATTTCTTAAAATTGAAGAATTTGATGAAGAAATTATTGAAGAACTCAGAAGTCGTGCTCGTAATGCCCTGCTTGCCCTTGCCATAACGGGTGAGGGAGGCAAACCGGCGCAAGACCTGCTTGAGATGAAAGGTATGAATAACGCACTGGCTCAGCTTTTGGCGAGTCATGGAATTTGTACCATGGAAGATCTTGCTGAACAGTCAACCGATGAACTTGTCGAGCTTGAAGGTATAGATGAAGAGCTGGCAGCAACACTGATCATGACTGCACGAGAGCCGTGGTTTGCTGAAGCCGATGCAGAAGAATCCGCTTCAAATGCGTAAACCAACAGGAGATAGAATAGATGTCAGAAACAAGTATAAAACAGCTCGCTGAATTAATTGGGGCTCCTGTTGAAACTCTGTTACAACAGTTGCAGGATGCTGGAATTAGTGCCGCAGGTGCTGACGATAGTATTAGCGATGCAGATAAACTAAAGTTGCTCGAGCATATCCGTCAGGCTCAAAAGCCGGCGGGTGCGACAAGCAAAAAACCAACAGGCAAAATCTCTCTGAAACGTCGTACAACCAGTGAAATTAATGTAGCAAACTCACATGGTAAATCCAGTGTTTCTGTTGAAGTCAGACGCAAAAAAAGTTTTGCGCGTCCCGCGCCTGTTAGTGCGCCTGCCACTGAGGAAATTACTGAAGATACGGATATTTCAGCTAACAGGACAGATGACCTTGCAGAACAGTTAGCCAGAGAAAGGCAAGCCAGGGAAGCCGCTGTTATCGCCAAACGCAAGCAAAGCAAAAATAAAAAAGTAGTCAGGGAGCAGCCTGAAAATACCGAAACAGAGGACAAAAAAGAGCCAGAAGAAAAGGCTGTATCTGCGAAACCCGTATCTGCGAAAGAACAAAATATTGAAGAAGAGGATAGCGGTGTAGCAGCTACAGCTGCGAATACTCCAGAAGTTGATGCTGAAGCCCCAGTTTCTGAAGCTAAGGCAAAAACACAAGAAGCCGCAGAAGATGTTGCCGCAAAACAGGCAGAAGCAGAGGCAGAGGCGACAGAAAAGAAAGCAGAAACGCTTGCGGAAGAAGAAAAGCCTGCCGAGCCACCGAGGCAACTTAGCCCCAAAGAAATGCGCGAAGAACTGGCTAAAAGGGCGCGTGAAGAAGCCTCTGCCATGTTTAAGCGGCGTGCGTCTCCTACCAAATCAAAACCCAGACCCGTTGCAGAAGCTTCTTCTGCTGAAAAAACAGGCGATACGACAGCAACCCCGGCGAATGCAAATAAAGCCAAGAAAAAGCCATTTCAGGGACGTTCAGCCGGGCCAGGACAACTGCATATTAAAAACGGGCAGGGCAGTCGTCGCAAGAAAAAGGGAAAACGCTCCAGACAGGTTAAAATTGATCAATCGACCGAACATGCTTTTGAGAAACCGACAGCACCCGTTGTACGCAAGATTGAAGTGCCCGAGACCATTGTTGTTTCAGAGCTGGCACAAAAGCTTTCGGTAAAAGGAGCTGATGTCATTCGTGCCATGATGGATATGGGAGTCATGGCAACAATCAATCAGGTTATTGATCAGGATACCGCAATCCTCATTGCCGAGGAAATGGGGCATATTGCAAAACCAGCGAAAACAGAGGAAGAGCAAAGCTCAATAGAATCTTTACTTGAAGATACCAGCAAATATGAAGTAGTGCCGCGTGCTCCGGTTGTCACCATTATGGGTCATGTTGATCATGGTAAAACTTCATTACTTGATTATATCCGTAACAGCCGTGTAGCTTCTGGAGAAGCAGGCGGCATAACGCAACATATCGGTGCCTATCAGGTAACGACAGACAACGGTACAATCTCTTTTCTGGATACCCCGGGTCACGCGGCATTCTCGCAAATGCGTGAACGCGGTGCAAAAACAACAGACATCGTTATTCTGGTCGTTGCGGCTGATGATGGTGTTATGCCGCAAACCGAGGAAGCAATCAAGCATACCCGTGCTGCCGGTGTTCCGTTAATTGTGGCAATTAACAAAATCGACAAGGCAGCAGCAGACCCCGACAAGGTAAAAAGTGAACTGGCAAACTACGAAGTAGTCCCGGAAGACTGGGGTGGTGAAGATGTCTTCGTCAATGTTTCAGCTAAAACAGGTGAAGGCATAGATGATCTGCTTGAGTCAATTCTGCTGGTTGCAGAAGTGCTGGAGCTTAAAGCACGCACACAAGGTCCGGCAAAAGGTACAATCATTGAATCACGCATAGAAAAGGGTCGTGGAGCGGTTGCAACGGTACTGGTTCAGGAAGGAACGCTGAAAAAAGGCGACGTGGTATTGGCTGGCTCAGAATTTGGTCGTATTCGTGCGATTATTAATGATATGGGCAAAACAATCAGCGAAGCAGGTCCTTCCATGCCGGTTGAAATCCTTGGCTTGTCCGGCACACCTTATGCTGGCGATGATCTAGTGGTGATGAAAAACGAGCGACGTGCCCGTGAAATCGCAGAACAGCGCCATGAAAAAGAGCGTGAGGCAAGGTTCTCTGCGCAACAGGCTGCCAAACTCGATGCCATGTTTGAAAAAATGCAGAATACAGATAAATCAACACTGCCAATTCTGTTAAAAGCAGACGTGCACGGTTCCCTGGAAGCGATTAAAAGCTCATTGATGGCGTTATCAACACCTGAAGTTGCAGTACAAATTATTTCTTCTGGCGTGGGCGGTTTGAGCGAAACCGATATAAATCGCGCAATTGCTGCCGGAGCCGTTATTATCGGCTTTAATGTACGGGCGGATGCTGCGGCAAGACAACTTGCTGCGGAGTCAGATGTTGAAATTCGCTACTACAGTATTATCTATGAACTCATTGACGATATTCGTGATGCCATGAGCGGCTTGCTGAAACCCGAGCTGCGTGAAGAACTCATAGGTATTGCAGAAGTTAAAAGCGTCTTTACCGGATCAGGCTTTGGTAATATTGCGGGCTGTCTGGTGGTTGAAGGCAAGGTCAAAAAAGACGAACCGATTCGCGTTCTGCGAAATGACGTTGTTATTTACGAAGGTGTGCTGGAATCACTGCGCCGCCATCAGGATGATGTCAAGGAAGTCAATATGGGTACCGAGTGCGGTATCGGTGTGAAAAACTATGACGATGTGCAACCAGGCGACCTGATTGAAGTCTTTAGTCGCACCGAAATCAAGCGTTCACTGGATACATAATAACTATGCCATACGATTATTCCCGTACAGACCGTGTTGGCGAACAGATCAAGCGTGAGCTTGCCATGCTAATCCGTAATGAAGTCAAAGACCCGCGGGTTAGCATGGTGAGCATACTTGATGTTGAAGTCACAAAAGACCTGTCACAGGCAAAAGTCTATTTTGATTCATTGAATCCATCCGAGCATGAAGCATGTGAAGAGGGCTTAAACAATGCTTCAGGTTTTTTGCGTCGTGAACTTGGACGGCTTGTCAAACTACGCAACACGCCTTCACTAAGCTTTATCTATGATGATACCGAACAGCGCGCAAATGACCTTGCACATCTGATTGATCAAGCCGTAAAATCTGACAAAAAATAACAACAGTAAAGAGTAAAGCAGCGCGTGGCAAGACGAACAAAGGGCAAGGATGTTAATGGTATTTTATTACTCGACAAGCCACTTGGTATAAGCTCTAATGCCGCCCTGCAAAAGGTGCGCTATCTCTTTAATGCAAAAAAAGCAGGGCATACCGGGAGTCTCGATCCCCTGGCTAGTGGCGTTCTTCCAGTTTGTTTTGGCGAGGCGAGCAAAGTGACGTCTTACCTGCTTGATTCCGACAAGCGTTATATTTGCACACTGCAACTTGGTCAGACAACAACAACAGGTGACAAGGAAGGCGATATTCTGCAAAGCCGTGATGTCGATTCATTTGATAAGCCTAAAATAGAAGCCATCCTGGAAAGATTCAGAGGCGAAATAGAGCAAATACCACCCATGCATTCCGCCCTGAAACACAATGGACAACCCCTCTACAAGCTGGCGCGGCAAGGCATCGAAATCAAGCGTAAAACACGTCAGGTCACAATCCATGAACTCATCCTGGCAGACTATACGGAAGATACACTAACGCTTGATATAAAATGCAGCAAGGGAACCTATATACGCACCCTGGCAGAAGACATTGGTGAAGCACTTGGATGCGGTGCGCACCTGAGTATGCTAAGGCGAACCGAAGTAGCACCGTTTGACTGCAAGCACATCCATACGCTTGAAGACATTGAGCGACTATCAAAAGAAAATAAATTATCTGATGTTTTACTCCCCATAGACAGCGCCCTGCCAAATCTGCCCAAACTGATATTAACGGACGCAGAAGCGACTCGCATAAAAAATGGTCTAAAAGTCAGCAAGACAAAGCTTCCAGACGCATCACTGCTGCGGCTCTATATGACAAATGGTGATTTTATCGGCATCGGAAGACGCGCAGCAGAAAACCAACTGGCAGCAAAACGACTAATGCGTACAAATTAAACAGATACCCATCCCCCCTGTTTTTTATATATTTTTGGGTAAGCTGTGTTGAGTTGCGTAGGGTTGGTGTAGCCGTGCGAAACCAACCGAATCTTGGTTGGTTGCGTAAACTCCACCAACCCTACAATTACATGCTCCGTCTTCTGTCCTCTGCTACACCCATCCCCCCTGTTTTTCATATATTTTTGGTAGTCTGTGTTGAAGAACGAAACACAGGAGCAGTGCCTATTACTTTGAATACCTTAGCAGCAAATAAGCTGCAATACCTGAAAGGAATGAACCCAGAAGAATCGCCAGTTTATCGGCATAATGATAAATCTGTGTATCATTATAGGCGAGAGTATCAACGAACAGGCTCATGGTAAAACCAATGCCTGTCAGAATGGAAACACCATAAAGTTGCTTCCAGCTACTTCCTGCTGGCAATTTTGCCAGACCAAGTTTTATAGCCACCCAGCTAAAACCGAATACACCCACCTGCTTGCCAATAAACAGACCCAGCATAATTCCCATCGGCACAGGGGTAAACATTTCTTGCAGTGAAATACCTTTTAAATTAACGCCTGCATTAACGAAAGCAAACAAAGGCAAGATCAAAAAGGCAACCCAGTAATGAAGCCCGTGTTCCATTTGCTTGCTCATCGAAAATGCCTTTCCTTCAGAATCTCTGGAGTTTAATGGGATCATAAATGCCAGCGCAACACCTGCCAGAGTAGCATGTACGCCGGATTTTAATACGCTCACCCAAAGCACGATACCGACCAGGATATAAGCGGCTTTGCTTGCCACTTTCATTCTGTTTAAAATAAATAAAATACTCAATGCTACTGAGGCAAACATAATTGAAACTGTTGAAAGCTCAGTGGTATAAAATAATGCGATAATAATGATAGCTCCCAAATCATCAATAATTGCTAGCGCTAATAAAAATATTTTCAGTGAAACCGGGACTTTATTGCCAAGCAGTGACAATACCCCTAAAGCAAAGGCAATGTCTGTGGCGGTAGGTATTGCCCAGCCTTTCATGGCGAATGAATCACCCTGATTGAAAGCAATAAATACCAGTGCCGGAACAAACATACCGCCAATCGCGGCTATTCCGGGTAATGCTACCTGGTTCAAGGAAGAAAGATGACCCTCGATGACTTCTCTTTTAACCTCTAAACCGATCAGAAAAAAGAAGATTGCCATCAGACCGTCATTAACCCAAAGGATTAAAGGCTTTGCTATCTGCAGGTTTCCAAAACGAATTTCTACATGGGTGTGCAAAAAACTGTTGTAAGCTTCAGAGAAGCCACTGTTTTGCGCGATAAGTGCCAGTATCGTAATAAAAATAAGCAGGATGCCTGCCGATGATTCCTTTTGTAAAAAAGTATGAATAGTGCTTGTTTTCATTTGGATACCCATCCCCCCTGTTTTTTATATATTTTTGCGTAGTTGCGTAGTTGCGTAGTTGCGTAGTTGCGTAGTTGCGTAGTTGCGTAGTATTGTGTCTCTGTCTTCTGTCTTCCACCCATCCCCCCCTTTTTTTATACTTTTTTATTTCATGCCACGCGCAAGGTCATTTTGAATATCATTGATATTCTCCAGTCCAACCGATATGCGTAGCAAGCCATCTGCAATCTTCGCATTGTCACGTTGCTCCTGTGAGAGGCGTCCATGCGTTGTGGTTGCTGGATGGGTTATGGTGGTTTTGGTGTCGCCAAGGTTTGCCGTGATGGAAAGCATTTTCAGGTGATTAACGATTTTCCAGGCTTGATCCTTGCCGCCTTTGACGACGAAAGACACAATGCCACCAAAACCGGACTGCTGTTTTTTAGCCAGTGTGTGCTGTGGGTGATCAGCAAGACCAGGGTAATAAACCTTTTCGACACTTGCCTGTTGTTGCAACCAGTTTGCGAGTTGCAGCGCGTTGTCGCAATGTGCTTGCATGCGTAGCTTGAGAGTCTCCAGTCCTTTGGCAAAGACCCAGGCATTAAATGGGCTCATGCTGATACCGCCATTGCGCAAGACCCCAAAAATCTCTTCGCCGACCAGTTTTTTGTTGCCTACAACAGCGCCCCCCATGCAGCGCCCCTGTCCATCTATGTATTTGGTAGCGGAATGCACAACAATATCAGCCCCAAGTGCTAGTGGTTTTTGCAGTACAGGAGTGCAAAATACATTATCAATAACCAGCAGTGAGTCATTCTGATGTGCGATCTCAGACAGGGCATTAATATCGACAATTTCGGTCAACGGGTTGGATGGCGTTTCTGCAAACAGCAAGCGCGTATTGGGCTTGAGTGCCTGCTGCCATGCAGTCAGGTCTGAAAGCTCTACAAAATCAAATTCAATTCCAAATTTAGTCAGGTAATGGCTGAATAGCAGTGTGCTGGTGCCGAAGATTGAACGGGAACTGACAACATGGTCGCCCGCTTTTAACAGACCCAGCATAACCGCCAGAATTGCCGCCATTCCGGTAGAGGTTGCGACACAGCTTTCGCCGCCCTCAAGAGCTGCGAGCCTGTCCTGAAAACAGGCAATGGTCGGATTGGATACTCTCGTGTAAAAATGCGCAGGCTCCTCACCCGAGAAGCGCGCAGCAGCTTCTTCGGCAGATTTAAAGGTAAAACTGGAGGTAGTAAAGATGGCTTCAGAATGCTCCTGAAAGCTGCTTTGTTGATGTCCTTGGCGGATTGCCAGTGTCTCAAAATTATAATCTGTCATTTTATTCTCTCCAGTTTGTTTTCTCTCGGAGCCTGTCCGGAAACTCCCACGCATAAAAAAACCGCTCAAAAAGCGGGTTCCTAGGAGCTTGTCCGAGAATTAGCTTCCAAAAAATGCGATCACAATATATAGTGTTTTCTTGATGTGAAAACCACTATATATTGATTGAAATTTTTAAAAACTTAGTTCTCAGACAGGCTCCTAGGAGCCTGTCCGAGAACTAGAAATTGACTGCAAATCCCACAATCATCATAATCTGAGCTTATCAAGTTCGTTAAATAGAGCGACTATTCGCCTCAAATTGATAAAAAATCTAGCTCAAATCAGCTTTCCCTCGCTACGACTCATATTCTCCGACAGCCACCTGGGAGCTAGTTCTCGAACCTGGGAGAGACACTATAGTCTGATTCGCTAAAAGGGTCAAAGGTTGAAAAAAGCTCATAAGCTGTAGGTGTCGATTTTTTGTCTCGAAAAAACTTCACTTGATAAGTCTGCAACTTTTAGAATTATGCCTGATAGATCACGATAAACCTCTACGAAATGTATCTGGAGGTAATCGGGGATGTTCATAAAAAGTGTTTTCAGTTTTATAGGATTTTTACTTCTGGGTCTTTCCCTGCCTGTTATTGCCAGTAATAACCTGTGGCAAGACATTAAACCAGTACAGGCTCGTGCTGGCAATATAGAACCACAGCAGGAGCTTTATCAGAAAGCCCGCTTTCTAAAGCTTAACCGTATCAATATGGCTTTTGCGCTGGATGCCATGGCGCGTGAAAATTTGTCCTCGCGTTTTGCTTCGGTAAATAGCAGCCAGAATATTGCCTTGCCTTTACCTGATGGCGAGATGATTGAGGTTGAACTTGTGTATGAAAATCTTATGGAAAACGCCTTGAAACAGAAATTTCCACAGTTGAAAACATACCGTATCCTGCCAGGTAAGACAATTGTTTCAGGGTCGGCTGATATGACAGCGCAGGGCTTTCACGCGATGTTGCTATTGAGCTCTGGCAAAACAGTTTTTATTGATCCGCTTTCTGCTCCCTTTTCTGGCTCGTCGGACTCTGCTTCATTAATGAAAAAACAGTCCAAACAAAATGATCTGTATGTTTCTTATTACAAAAAGGATCAAAAGCAGTCTTCTTCAAAAGGAGCATCCTGTGGCGTAAAGCCGCAGGAAGAAGCGGAAATATTAGAAACTGTCAATTTGCAGGGAAAACCGGAAATCCTTCCAGAGGTCTTGGGTCATTCGGCTTCAGGCTCAAAAAATCTTTCTCAAGGCATGATTAATTACCGTATTGCAATCGCCGCAACGGGCGAATATACCGCCAGACAGGGGGGAACAGTTATCGGCGCGATGTCAGCCATAGTGACCACGCTTAACCGCATTAACCAGATTTATGCAAGAGAACTGGGGATTCATCTTTCCCTGGTTGCAAATAATGATGCGCTTATCTATACCGATGCTGCTTATGATCCATATTATGAAAATAACAAAAACAAGCTTCTGAAACAGAATCAGGAAAATCTGGATGCAGTAATAGGTTCACAAAATTATGATATCGGGCATCTGTTTACTGCCAGTGGCGGTGGTCTGGCAAAGATAGCCAGTCTTTGTAATAACAGCAAAAAAGGGCAGGGAATATCGGGCATAAACAATCCTGTCAATGATAGTTTTGATCTGGATTTTGTTGCCCACGAAATAGGGCACCAATTTGGAGCAACACATACGTTTAACGGCAATCACGGGCTTTGTGCCGGTTCAACCAGAACTTCAATAACGGCGTTTGAGCCAGGCAGTGGTTCATCGTTAATGTCTTATGCAGGCTATTGTGGTGTGGATAATCTGCAATCAAATTCAGATGCGATGTTTCATATAGCGAGCATCAGGCAAATTCGCAAGCTGGCTCTATCAAGAGGGGAATCTTGTGGCATACACCTGCAAAGCTATAATCGTCCGCCTGCGGTTTATGCAGGCAAAGACTATGTGATACCGGCAAGAACCCCCTTTGAACTGCATGGCAGTGCGCTAGACCCCGAATCAGACAGCCTGGTGTACTCCTGGCAACAAGTTGACTCGGGAAAGGCATCCCCTGTAAACAGGGATAATGGAGATAACCCGCTGTTTCGTTTGTATATGCCGACAGACACAGCAGTGCGTAGTTTTCCCGCTGTAAACAGTTTGGTGACTCACCAGTTTGCGCGTGGGGAAAAGTTGCCAGAAACAGAGAGAGAATTACATTTTAGTCTTGTGGCTGAAGACGGAAAGAATGCGGCGCAATCCGATGAAATGATGATCAGGGTTTTTCCTGCGGGG
>JALVDQ010000375.1 GCA_027008885.1 Thiotrichaceae bacterium
AGAGAGCTTTTCCAAAAAAAAGCATTGTAATTCATTGATATATGTATAACCTTTGGGGTAAATATTTTTTGAAGGCACTATTTTCTAATATGATTTCAATAACTTGTATACAACGCAAGTGCCTCTAATTGCACCTGTAACCTGTGTTGAGGAACGAAACACAGGAGCACTGCCTAACAATGTGCAATCCCCGTATTCCGCAGGCTCCATACGGGCTACGTTGCTGTCTTCTGTCTTCTGTCTTCTGTCTTCTGTCCTCTGTCCTCTGTCCTCTGTCCTCTGTCCTCTGTCTTCTGTCTTCTGTCCTCTGAAACACCCATCCCCCCTGTTTTTAATACTTTTTTAGTAAATACCCATCTTGCTTACTTGAAACTCTGGCAACATACAGAGACAATACTGCATTCGCACACAAATGCAGTTGAGCCAGATTATGCCTCCAGAAACAAACAAAACATTAAGTACCGCTGAAATCAGACAGCGCTTTCTTGACTATTTTGCCAGCAAGGGGCACGAGGTTGTTGCCTCCAGCTCTCTTGTTCCTGGCAATGACAAAACACTGCTTTTTACAAACGCAGGCATGGTGCAATTTAAAGATGTTTTTCTTGGCGAAGACAAGCGCAGTTATTCACGCGCAACTACCTCACAGCGCTGCGTCAGGGCAGGAGGCAAACATAACGACCTTGAAAACGTGGGTTATACGGCGCGTCACCATACCTTTTTTGAGATGCTGGGTAACTTTAGTTTTGGTGACTATTTCAAGGAAGACGCGATTAGTTACGCCTGGGAGTTTTTAACCGAAGTCGCCGGGCTGCCCAAGGAAAAACTTTGGGTGACTGTATATGCAGATGATGACGAAGCCGCTGATATCTGGCTCAACAAGATTGGTGTTCCTGCCGAGCGTTTAAGCCGCATTGGTGACAAGCCGGGTAAAAAATACGAAAGTGATAACTTTTGGGCTATGGGTGATACCGGTCCTTGCGGTCCTTGCACCGAGATTTTCTATGATCATGGCGAACACATCTGGGGCGGACCTCCGGGAACACCCGAGGAAGATGGCGACCGCTATATCGAAATCTGGAATCTGGTGTTTATGCAGTACAACCGCTCCAAAGATGGCACAATGACGCCGCTGCCCAAGCCTTCGGTGGATACCGGCATGGGGCTGGAGCGACTCGCTGCCATCCTGCAAAACGGACATAGCAATTATGATATTGACCTGTTCCAGAACCTGCTTAAATTTATTGCTGATCTTGCAAACACCAACGACCTTGAGAATGCCTCATTAAAAGTCATTGCAGATCATATTCGCTCCTGTGCCTTTCTGATTGTGGATGGCGTTATCCCCTCAAATGAAGGACGGGGCTATGTGCTGCGCCGCATTATTCGTCGTGCGGCACGACATGGACACAAACTGGGTCTGACGGATGCATTCTTCTATAAAATTGTGGCACCGCTGGTGAAAGAAATGGGTGCCGCCTATCCTGAACTGGCTGCTGCACAACAAAAAGTTGAGGATGTTCTGTTAAAAGAAGAAAAACGCTTTGCTGAAACGCTCGATCAGGGCATGAAAATCCTCGATGAAGCAATTGCTGAGCTGAACGACGATACCATTCCAGGCAGTGTCGTCTTTAAACTTTATGATACCTATGGCTTCCCCGTTGACCTGACTGCCGATATTGCCCGCGAAAAAGGCTTAAAGCTGGACGAAGCAGGTTTTGAAGAGGCAATGGAAGCCCAGCGACAACGCGCTCGTGCGGCGGGTAAATTTGATACCGACTATACCGATAAACTCGCGGTTGACTCTGAAACAGTGTTTAGCGGTTACGATAGCACCTGTGATACGAGCGAAATTGAGGCAATTTTTGTTAAGGGCAAAGCGGTTGATTCGATTACAGCAAAGGATCAGGCTCAGATTATTCTGAAAAACACGCCCTTTTATGCCGAATCAGGCGGTCCGGTTGGCGACACCGGAAAATTGATTCCTGTTGGTGTTGAAGGCGATGCCAACACAGATGATTTTTTCTTTGATGTGCAAGACACGCAAAAGCAGGGCAATACCTTTATCCATTCTGGCGTAATGGCAACAGGCTCGCTAAAAAAGGGTGACAGGGTAAAAGCCCAGGTTGACGCGGAACGTCGTCAGGCGATTGTCCTCAATCACTCCGCCACCCACCTGATGCACAAGGCATTGCGCCTGGTGCTGGGCGATCATGTTGAGCAAAAAGGCTCGCTGGTAAAACCTGATCATCTGCGTTTTGACTTTTCACATCCGGAACCACTGACAAAGAAACAAATTCTGCAAGTTGAACGTCTGGTAAACCATGAAATCCGTTTAAATGCACAGGCTGAATCAGAAATCACCACTATGGATGATGCAATCAGCAAAGGTGCAATGGCGCTGTTTGGCGAGAAATATGGCGATCAGGTTCGTCTGGTCAAAATCGGCTATTCAACCGAGCTTTGTGGCGGCGTTCATGTAAAACGTGCGGGTGATATTGGTCTGTTTAAAATCACCAGTGAAAGTGGCGTTGCCGCAGGTATTCGTCGTATTGAAGCCGTGACCGGAGAGGCCGCGCTTGAATGGGTTGAAAAACGCTCTGAGCAACTCGAAAAAATCTCGCATTTGCTCAAGTCCAGTATTCCCGAGGCTGACGAAAAAGTCGCACTGGTACTGGAAAAATCCCGCTCACTTGAAAAAGAACTGGAGCAACTAAAATCAAAACTGGCAACGCAGGCGGGTTCTGATCTTGCCTCACAAGCAATTGAGGTGAATGGCATTAAGGTGCTGGCAGCGAATCTTGAGGGCGCTGACCCGAAATCATTGCGTAATACAGTTGACCAGCTAAAAAACAAGCTGGGCAAGGCTGCTGTCATCGTCTCAACCGTCGCCAATGGCAAGGTGAGCCTGGTGGCAGGTATTAGCAAGGCAGAAACAGGTCTTATCAAGGCAGGAGATTTACTCAAACACGTTGCCACTCAAATTGACGGCAAGGGTGGTGGACGACCCGATATGGCACAGGGCGGGGGAAACAACCCACAGGCACTACCCGCCGCACTGGACTCGGTAGTGGCATGGGTAGAACAGCAAACACAGGGAAAGTAGGAAATTAGCATGACTAAACTGGTCGTACAAAAATATGGTGGCACCTCGGTAGGCTCGGTAGAACGCATCAAGGAAGTCGCAAAGCGTGTCATCCGCTACCGTGATCGGGGTGATCTGGTGGTTGTGGTTTTATCCGCAATGTCGGGCGAGACCAATAAACTGGTTGAGCTGATCAATGCGATTAATCCGCAAGGCTCTGCGCGTGAAAAAGACGTGGTGCTCGCCACCGGAGAACAGGTCACCATTGGTCTGCTCAGTCTGGCACTCGAAGCCAAAGGCTGTCCCGCGCGTTCCTATACTGGTACGCAGGCGCGTGTTATGACAGACAATGCCTACAGCAAGGCACGCATTAGCAAAATTGAAAGCGAAAAACTCAGGCAGGATCTTGACCAGGGGCGCGTGGTTGTTGTTGCAGGCTTTCAGGGGGTTGATGATGAAGGCAATATCACCACGCTGGGACGTGGTGGTTCAGATACCACAGCGGTTGCACTTGCAGTTGCCCTGGAAGCGGACGAATGCCAGATTTATACCGATGTGGATGGCGTTTATACCACTGATCCCCGCGTGGTTCCCGAGGCAAGCCACATCCCCAAACTGGCACTGGAAGAAATGCTGGAAATGGCTAGTCAGGGTTCAAAAGTGCTGCAAATCAGAGCAGTTGAATTTGCCTATAAATACAATATGCCCATTCGGGTTTTATCAAGTTTTGACGATAATGATGATGGAAAAAGTACGCTGGTAACGCGTGAGGAAGATATAATGGAAGAAGTACTGGTTCGTGGCGTTGCATTTAACAAAGATGAAGCACAACTAACAATCACAGGCGTACCTGACCAGCCAGGCGTTGCCTATAAAATTCTGGGTCCAATTTCAGATGCCAATATCGAAGTTGACATGATTGTGCAGAATATCGGCACAGATGGCGCAACCGACTTTACCTTTACCATCCATCGCAATGACTATGAGCAGGCGAAAAAAATACTCTGTGAAACAGGTAAAAAACTCGGCGCAAAAACCTGCAACGGCGATGACAAAATTGCCAAGGTATCCATTATTGGCGGAGGCATGCGCTCGCATGCAGGTGTTGCCAGTAAAATGTTTGAAGCACTCGCCAAAGAAGGGATTAATATCCGCATGATCTCAACCTCTGAAATCAAGGTTTCCGTGGTTATAGACGAAAAATATCTGGAACTCGCGGTAAGAAGCCTGCATGAAGAATTTGACCTGGGTCATGCTGACTTGTCTGACAAATAACCCATCCCCCCTGTTTTTACATATTTTTGTGTAGTCTGTGTTGAGCATGTAATTTGCGTAGGGTTGGTGGAGATTACGCGACCAACCAGGATTCGGTTGCTTGCGCATGGCTGCACCGACCCTACGCAACTGCCTTCTGTTCTCTGTCTTCTGTCTTCTGTCTTCTGTCACCCATCCCCCCTGTTTTTACATATTTTTCCCGTAGTTGAGGAACGAAACACAGTGCAATTCCCGTATTCCGCAGGCTTCATACGGGCTACGCTGCCTGATTTCGGTGGCTATTCTCAAACAGGTTTCCACAGAGTTGACATATATCAATTATTTTATTAGGGTTAATATGCTTTTAAGTGTAAGAGTATAGTTGTTGTATTCAGGTTCTTTCCGTTTTTTCAGAGGGCACAACGCTAATCAGAATAGCTAATTAAAATAGCTAATTAAAATAATAACACCATCAACAAAGTAAACCAGGAGTGAAGATATGAGGAGAAATACTTTCGCATTAGCAGCGCTGGGCGTTGTCTTTGGTGCGGTAACTCTAATTGCGCAGCAACCGGTATCAGCTGATACGCTTGACAAAAAAAGCGCAGAGACAAAGACGATTGACAAAAGCAAGCCAAAGAATGATTACAATATCACCATCAATTATGAGTTGGGGATGCATTGTACGGGCTTTGATTTTACCTATTGTTGTGTTTTGCCACCTTACAATTCAGTGCAGTCACAGGTGATAAAGACCGCCACAGGAAAGAAAAAATACCCTGAATTGCTTGAGTCTGATGAAAAGGAACACGACGTTGTTGTTGATGGTAAAAAGCGCATGAAGCTTGCTTATGGTTTTGTTAATAACACCTATTCAGAAGGCGCGAAACTAAGCTACTTTACCGTGCCTTATGACGTTAATGGTGATGGCAAGTATACAAAGAATGAGAATGTTGGTAATGCTTACTGGACTCATCTGTATGTCTATAAAGACCTGAAAGGTACAAATCCAGGCGGTGGCAGTAAAGACTCAGACAAAAAATATGTCGGTTTGCAAATTCCTGTACCCGTAGACAACGGTCCTGCCGGTGCGGCAGTACCCAGCCCCATGCGAGACGGGCATCTACACTACACTGGCGAGAAAGGCACGATTGTTTTTACCAAATCCCCGGTATTGGATAATGTTCCCATAGTCTTGACTAATCCGGGCATCTGGGATGCACTCGGGCTTCCGCTCACGCCTTTTAACGATAATATGATGGCGAAAAGCCCCTTGACGCTGGTTGAAAGTGATATTCGCCCTTTTCAGGAAAACTGGGTAGCACTGGTTGATGCTGAAGACGGCAAGCCGGTACTGGATAGTCACAGCGGGGAGCCTGTACGTTTTGTGGGTACCAACCCGATTGATGCGCCCGCCTGTTCAAAATGCCATGCAAATGAAACAGCCAATGGCAAAAAGTTTAATCTTTACAAGCAAGAAAGAGCTTTCTGGAAAGGTCTGGGCGCTTCGGACTGGATTGCCGACCTAAAGGCAACCTCGGTTTCAGTTTTGGAAATGCATGACGACAAAAATGGCACTGACTTCCTGAAAAACTACAAACCGGATGGACGCGATGTCAGCAACCGCCTTGGTCGTGACCCTGTGTTGTGTCAAAAATGTCATGCAGATAATGTTATTGGCGTGTTGCAGTCCAAAATGCACAAAAACAAAGAGGGCAAGGAAGTTCCAATTCAGCCCTTGTCTCAAGCCTTGCACTTTGCCCATTTGAAAAAAGCACCTTTGCCTGACTCTTTCGGGCGTGCTGGTGCCTGTCAGGCATGTCATCCTTCGCATCGCCAGGATGGTGGTCTGGATGGCATTTTGATTACTGATGATGGCAAGAATGCCTTTGCTGATGGTGATAACCGTGATGCAAAGGGTTGTTTTGCCGGGCGCGATGTGCATTCCAATCGCAATAAGGATAAAGATGGTGTTGAAACCAAAGAACATCTCAATGCAATTGGAAAGTGGCTACAGGAAAACGTTGCTCAAATAGGCAATGACAAGGGCGGCAAAGGACTCTGGTGCACAAACTGTCATAGCCAGATTTCGCGTGAGTTATATCAGCGTGACAATATCACCCATGCCTTCAAGCAAGAAGGAGAAACACTGCGCAACAAGTCACTTGAAGAGATTGCCAAAGCACTCGGCATGAAAGACATCAAAGAGCTGGCTGATACCTATCTTGATCCTAAAATTGTGTTAAACAGCAAAGGCGAAGCAGATGTTGAGAAATCGCATGTACTGGATTTCTGGAATCCTGATCACATGACGCCTGATATTGCCGTTATCGCACTAAAAGACAAAGGTCCTATGGTGACTAAAGATGCAGATGGCGATGTCAATGTCAGTATTTTATCTGCAAACCCCATGACCAGGGTCTCTATGAAAGATTTGCCTGAAGGTGCAACTGGCTCAACAGCCGTGCCTTATTCGGCTGCCACCCACGGCAAGGAATACTGGTTAGCGGCGGGTGAACCGCATTGTGCCAACTGTCATGCTGCGCCTTATGTTGAAGGTCAGGGTGGCGTTGCTTTCCCCATCAATCAACCCGGCAAATACAGCTTGATGCGCTACTCAAAAGGTCATGCAGGTTTGGCTTGTCAGGCGTGTCACCAGTCAATTCATGGCTTGTACCCTGTTGATCCGGGTACGGATACCACAACCTATAAGCAGGCTGCCATGTATAACCCTGATGGTTCACATGGTCCACTTAAATGTGCTGCCTGCCATGAAGTTAATGAGAGTGGTGTTCCCTTCCTGGTTAAAGCAGGTGATGAGGATTATCAGTACAAGGGTAAGGATATTGTCAATGACTTTGATGCAGCCGTCTCGTGGATGCACGAATCTGCACCTGATCTGGGCGGCAAGATTCCTGATGAAGATGATGACTAATCACTTGTTTTAGGTGGTAGTTATCGGGGGGAGCTTATTGCTCCCCCTGTTTTCTTTAGTAATGGAGTCGTAAGTTTTGTAGGTTGGATTACGCTACGCTAATCCAACCTACACAATTAAAAAACAAATTAACAATAACCCACTACCTAAATATGGATTGGATTTTAATGAAAAACCCCCGAAATAAACCAATGAAAACTTTAATTTTTAAACTCATTCTTCCCTTACTGATTCTTCTATCAGGGCAGGTTTTTGGAAAGCAGAATAGCCCGGAAAAAGCACCAGAAGTTTTGGTAACGGTTGGTAAATTAAGCGTAACCGCAAAAGATTTGGAAGAGGCATTACGCAGCTCACCATTTTATACGCAATTCAATACCATGAGTCGTCAAGAACAAGGGGCTTTAAGGGGGAACATACTGAAGCGTTTGGTGACAGCGAGGTTACTTGGTCTGGAAGCTCAGTCATCAGATTTAATCAACGATGAAAGTTTTAAAAAAGAAATTGACGGTTTTAGAAAAGGCTTGCTTTACCGCTACTATATGGACAGTTTGCGTGACAAAATCAAAGTGCCTGCTGCCAGGCTGGCAGAAATGAAGCAAGAGTTCAAAGGTAATCGTGATGCACTGAGTGCGGCAAAAGCCAGTTATATTTCAACCCAATACGCCGCTTTGTATAAACTGACAATCCAGAAACTGCGTGATAAATATCATGTTGTATTACATGATAAATCCGTGTCGGTGGACGCTTCCCCTGATACCGTTTTTCTGCAAGGTGATAATGGCATAAGCGTTACAATGGAGGACGTGACAGACGCCTCTGATAAAAAATTTATTAAAACCCGTGATCAGTTACTGGAAAGAA
>JALVDQ010000376.1 GCA_027008885.1 Thiotrichaceae bacterium
TCACTGTCTTTATAAACAAAAGAAAAGTTCAATATTTTTTTGAAGTTTTTGTGATATTTTATACATATCAATAACTTAAAGCTATGTTCTAAATTAAAGAAAGGCTTTTGATCTCTATATTCAGTTTTTGTTAATCTTCCGGGCGCGCTGTGAATAACAGGCAAAAGGAAAGCCTCATTGCAGAGGCTTTCCAGGTATCCAAATAAAATTAATTTAACAAAATTTCTATAGCTCCTTCAAACTAGCCACAAGCTCATTTGCCACAGCCTGAGCATCACCATATAACATGCGTGTATTGTCGGCAAAGAACAGCTGGTTTTCAATACCTGAGAAACCAGTACCCTTGCCCCGCTTGACCACAATCACATTCTTTGCGTAATCAACATTCAAGATGGGCATACCATAGATCGGGCTGTTTGGATCATTGCGTGCCGCCGGGTTGACCACATCATTTGCGCCAATGACCAGTACCACATCAGTCGTTGGAAATTCATCATTGATCTCATCCAGATCATAAATAATGTCATAAGGTACACCTGCTTCGGCAAGCAGAACATTCATGTGACCTGGCATACGGCCTGCAACCGGATGGATTGCAAATTTAACCGTTACGCCCTTTTCCTGTAACAGTTTTGTCAATTCCCACACCTTGTGCTGGGCTTGCGCGACTGCCATGCCGTATCCGGGAACAATAATCACTTTTTCTGCGAATGCCATCATGACAGCAACGTCGGTTGCGTCAATTTCTTTCATGCTGCCTTTAACCGCTGCCGCTTCGCCACTACCAGCATCTCCAAAATTACTAAAGAGCACATTGCTGATAGGACGATTCATTGCTTTCGCCATTAACTGGGTCAGCAAGGTACCCGCTGAACCAACCACAATACCCGCAATCATCATCGCGGGATTGCCAAGCACAAAGCCTTCAAAACCTACCGCAAGCCCCGTCAGTGCGTTATACAGCGAGATCACCACAGGCATATCCGCGCCACCGATGGGTATCGTCATCATAACGCCAAAGAGTAACGCCAGAACAAAAAACATAATCAGTGTTGCCATCGCATATTGTGTGCCACTTAGCACAATCGCCAGCCCCAGGGTTGCGGCCAGAACGAAAACCAGAGCATTTGTCCATTGTTGCATTGGAAAGCGAATCACGCCGCGCATAATCCCCTGCAATTTGGCAAAGGCGATTAATGAACCTGAAAATGCCACCGTTCCAATCAGGGCACCGACAACAGCGAGTGACTGAATGGTGAAGCTCATTGGCTCCTGCTTTACCAGTTCAACCGCAGCTATGGCAGCCGCTGCACCGCCACCCATGCCGTTATACAGGGCGATCATCTGTGGCATATCTGTCATCGCCACTTTTTTTCCACTGATATAGGCAATCACACCGCCAATCGCAATGGCAACTGTCATCCAGATATAGTTGTGGTGTATTTCGTGATGAAAATAAGTAATCAGAACGGCCATGACCATTCCAATACCCGCCCAGATAATGCCACGCCGTGCGGTAACGGGTGAGCTCATCTGCTTCAGACCAAGAATGAATAAAAGCGCACCGATAAAGTAGGTCGCCTGAATAATAAAATCCATCATTACTTATTCTCCTTCTTGTCTTTACTGGACTTAAACATTTCCAGCATGCGTTCGGTCACCACATAACCACCAACCGCGTTACCTGCCGCGAGTAAAACAGCAGCAAAGCCAATCACTATCTGGACTGTACCTTCGGCATGTCCCAAAGCAACCATCGCACCCACCAGCACAATACCGTGAACGAAGTTGGAACCGGACATCAGGGGTGTATGCAAAATCACCGGCACTTTTGAAATAATTTCATAGCCCGTTACCGCAGCCAGCATAAATATATAAAGAGCGACAAATCCTTCCATTATTATTTTTCCCCTATCGTCTTGTTCAAGAGTTCAACCGTTTTTTCGTGCATAACTTCGCCATCTTTGGTCAACAATGCACCAATGACGATTTCATCATCAAAAGATGGTTCGTACTCACCCTCCTCTGTGACAAGCAAGCGGGTAAAGTTATACAGATTTTTGGCATACATTTCGCTGGCATGAACAGGTACCTGGCTGGGCACATCCAAAGGCGCATGAATAATCACATCACCATGCGTAATCGTGTTGCCCGGCTGAGACAATGTGCAGTTACCACCGCCTTCGGCTGCCAGATCAATAATGACCGCACCTTCCTTCATGCCTTCAACTGTTTCTGCGGGAATGATTTTTGGCGCAGGACGACCAGGCACAGCAGCGGTAGTGATCAGCACATCTGCCTGGGCAATATATTCAGCCAGCTCTTTTTGCTGCTGTTCCCTTTCGATAGTTGACAGTTCGCGCGCATAACCGCCTTCACCAACGGCTGAAATAGAAAGCTGAATTGCCTTGGCACCCAGAGATTCAATCTGTTCCCTGGTTTCAGGGCGTACATCATACGCTTCAACCACTGCGCCAAGCCGTTTGGCTGTCGCAATCGCCTGCAAACCTGCGACACCAACGCCGATCACAATAACTTTGGATGGGCGAATCGTGCCTGCCGCAGTGGTTAACATGGGAAAGAAGCGTGGCGCAATATCGGCTCCCATAACCGCCGCCTTATAGCCAGCAATCGCTGCCTGGGAGGACAAAACATCCATTGACTGGGCGCGTGATATACGCGGAATAAGCTCCATTGCAAAACTGGTTATTTTCTTGTCCTGCAAGGCTTTTAGCATGGCAATATTATTATGCGCCATTAATGTACCGATCAGCACCGTGCCATCACGCATCAGCTTGACTTCGTCTGCCGTAGGCGCTTGCACGCGCCAGATAATATCGGATTTTTCTGACAGCTCCCTGAGATTATCAACGATTGTAGCGCCAGCAAACTGGCTATCGGATATCAGCGCAGATTTACCCGCATTTTTTTCTACAAAAACCTGCACACCCATATTGTTCAGACGAGTAATGACAAATGGATCAATGGCAACACGACGTTCGCCTTTTGCGGTCTCTCGTGGAATACCTATTTTAATTGGCATTATTATTATCCCCGTTATTTCAAGTGTTTTTAAGGATCAGTCTATTGCAGTTTGTTAATAACTCCCTGTCCCTACAAAATCAGATGCTTTGAGTACACCAAAGTAAAAGAAGGCGTACTTTAACAGAGATTAAGATAAAATGTGAATAGTTACTAAAGTTTCGGGCTCAAAACAGCTATAAAAAATAGGCGCAGTGTTTATCACGGAAGCAGTGACCAACAACGCATATAGCCCGTGTTTCCCGTATTCCGCAAGGCTTCATACAGGCTACGTTGCTGCCTTCTGTCTTCTGTCTTCTGCCACCCACCCCCCCTGTTTTTTATATATTTTTCGCGCAGTTAGGTAGGGTTGATGTAGCTTTGCGAAACCAACCCTCTGTCTTCTGCCCTCTGTCTTCTGCCTTCTGTCTTCTGCCTTCTGTCTTCTGCCTTCTGTCTTCTGCCCTCTGTCTTCTGCCCTCTGTCTTCTGCCTTCTGTCCTCTGTCCTCTGTCCTCAGAAACACCCACCCCCCCTGTTTTTTACATATTTTTATTGAGGAGATGCAGCCAGAAAAGAGGCAAAGCTGAAAATATCTGTTTGCAGCGAGCGTGTCATGCTGTTGAATACTGCAAGTGCCTGTTTTTTCATGTTGGCATCAGCCGATAACAGGCTGGTTTCAAGCAGCAGTGCTTCGCCCGAGATCAGGGAGCTATCCGCAATATGTGTTTGTTGCACTCCTTTGGGGAGCAAACTGTCCGGGTTTTCCAGCCAGCCTCCGTTTTTATAAAATCGTTTCCAGGCTTCTCTGGCGATACTTAGGGCGACCTGTCTGCTTTTCTGGTCGGAGGCTGCTGTTGCCCATTTTAAAAGCCCCCACGAGACAGCCGCATAGTCGTATAAAGTGCCCTGTGTGGCGTTGGCTGCGGAGCGTCTCAGTTTTTTTCCATCCCACAGAGTCAGCAGAAATTGAGCCAGTTTTTGCCCGCTGTGTTTTAAGGATTTGTCGGCGGGTTTAACTTTAACTGCTCTGGCGAATGCGGCTAGCGCCAGTCCATTCATTCCTGCCAGAAGTTTTGTATCTCTCGGGATTTTTCGGGTCTTGTTGCGATATGACTTGAGCCTGTTTTTGATCTGCCGGATTTTTTTCTCCAGTTTTTCCGGAGATTGCCTTAATTTTTTTGCCAGCTCGGCAAGAGTGTATGCCTGTCGGGGCAAATTGCCTGCGGGCTTTTCATTGGGGCGATTCAAATTCCAGTACAGATTGGCAATTTTTAATTCATCCGGAGTTAGTATCTTTCTTAATTCGCCTTGTTGCCAAAGGTAATAACCACCTTCTTCGCCCTTGCTGTCCACGGCTGAAAGGCTGGTAATAAAGCCATTCGCATGTCCGCGCATTTCAGCTTGCAGGAATTTCAGGGTTTCAAGCGCAAGCTGATTATAATCCTCGTTGTGATAACGCTTTGCTGCATCAAAATATAACAACGGCATCATCGCATTGGTGTAGAGCATTTTCTCAAAATGGGGAATTTCCCAGCCAGGATCGGTGGTATAGCGGAAAAAGCCCCCGGCAATGTCATCATGCAGACCTTTTGTCATCATCTGCCTTAAAGTTAGCTGTATAAAGTCATCCGCCTGTTTGTTTTTGCTGTATTGATTGAGTTTCAGCATTGCCCGGAGCTGTGGAATCTGTGGAAATTTGCGTTGCTGCCCAAAACCACCCTGAAGCGTATCGGCATAACGCATTGCCTCTGCCACAAACTTCTCTCGCAGTGTTTTAATGTGACTACCGTTTATTTTTAATTCCTGCTTTTGCAGCAGCGAGACCAGCGTTTTACTCGTCCTTTTAGCCTGGCTTGCGAGAGAAAACTGCTGCTCTTTCCATTTTTTGCTCAACTGATCCAGCACTGAGGCAAAATGCTCCCTGGGCATATAGGTTGCGCCCACCAGCGGGTAGCCTTGTGGCGTAATAAAGACATTAAGCGGCCAACCTGCGATGCCGTTGGTTGCCTGCACAAACTCAATCAGCCGCTTGTCCAGAACCGGATTCAGTTCACGGTCAACCTTTACCGAAACAAAGTTTTTATTCAGCTTCTCGGCGATTTGCTGGTTTGAGTAGCTTTCACGCTGCATCACATGACACCAGTGACAGGCAAAGTAACCCACCGAGACAAATAAAAGCTTATTCTCTTTTTTTGCCTTCTGAAGCGCTGCCTTGCCCCATTCCATCCAGTTAACAGGATCATTGCCGTGCATCGCAAGATAAGGGCTGGGATTATTTTTTAGTGGATTTGCATGAGCCTGAAAAACAAAAGACAGCAGCATGAGAGTCAGAAAAAAACGAAAAAATGTTGTCATAGATCATCCAGAAAGGTTTTGCTTACGTAGACATTAATTATTGTTAATAAATACGAAATTATATTTATTTTGGTTGCAATGATTATTGTCTACTCTAATAATATCGGGCGGATTATAGGGTATCTTGAAGCACCTTACTGATATTCCATGAAAAATAACCTCAAAACAAGGATACTCTAAAGTTAAGGTAACCAAAAAAAGACAGGCTTATATGACTCCAAATAACGTTAATAATAGCAGTATAAATACTTATCCGGTTGAACAACCTTTTAACTATCCCCTGATGATTACAGCGGTGCTGGTATTAATCCCGGGGCTTGCGCTGTACTGGTTTATGGGTGATTCAAGCAGTCTTCCGCGCGCCCTCAAACTGTTTTTTGGCAACTGGATTTCGCCCATTATTTTATGGTTTTTTGCCGCCAGTTTTTTTCATCTGCTGTTAAAAAAAGGCAGATTAAAAAAAGAGCAGGCACAAACCAGACGCCTCGCCAACAATATTTTCCCCTCAATTATTGATGCGGATGAGGTAAATGATGCAAGCAGAGATCAAGTTTTAAGTGAAATAGAGAAAACCAGCAAGCAACAGGGAATCGCTCACAACAACCTGCTGCTCTCACGCCTGTCACTGTTTCTTAATCACCACGAAAATGATATTGACGACACCTTTGGGATCAAGGAAAGGGAGCAGATGAAAGGTTCCTACTCGTTGCCACGCTTTATGATCTGGGCAATTCCGATTCTGGGCTTTATCGGCACCGTATGGGGGATTAGTAACGGCATCGCGCATTTCTCTGATGCCATGACCAGCACCAATTCAGTGACCGACGTATCCGCCATGCTCAAGGAAAACCTGCCACTGGTGACCAATTCGCTGGCAACTGCCTTCGATACCACGCTGCTGGCACTGCTACTGAGTATTCCACTGATGATGCTGATGCTGACGCTGGAAAAATCCGAAGAAGCCTACCTCATCGACCTGGACGAAAGCTGGTTTCATGATATTAAACCCGCACTGCTAACACACTCGGGCAAAACCACCCTGACTCCAGACACAGCAAGCACTAGCGCCGTTCAGGGAAGTGCCGCAGAGACAGGCGCAAGTCAGGTTATTGCCGGCGAAATCAAGTTGCTCAGCAGCCAGATAAAAGCCTTGCAGGAGACCATGGAAGACCTCTATGAAACGGTCTTCAGTTCAAAACTGGGAAGTATCGGCAATAATACAGGGAATAAAAAATAACCATGAGCATCTCGCGTGCGGCACGCATCAAACGCTATTCGCTTGAGCACAAACTGGAAACCAGCCTGTTTCCGTTTTTGAGCATTTTTCTGTGCGTCATGGGGGTGCTGTCCTTTATCAATGTACTCAGCAGTTTTAGCGCGCCACAAAAAATTGAACTGACCGCGCAACTTGAGCAGGGCTATAAGGTCGCCTACCAGATATTTAGCCTGCCAGACGGCATTATTAGCCTGCCTCCCGTCAAGCATCTGAAAAAACTACAGGAAGCGGTTGATGATGCCGACAAGGAAACAATCGCAGACATCATGCGCCGCCGCCAGTCGGCAATCAGGCGTCTCAAAAAACATAGCGGAGCGATTATGAATGCCGCTATAGAACCTGATATTGACGAGATACTTGAAGTGCTGCACGACATTCGCAGCCTCAATGAAATGGCGTTAAAAGCAAATTATCTGTATGAAGAATTTCTGCTTTTTGGCATTTATCCGAATGGTGGTCAGGCGTACCAGAAAATTCGGGATATTATGTCATTCACACAGGATGCCCGCTCGATTAGCGTTGGTCTGGAACCTTTGGATTCAAACTGGACTCTCAACCTCAAGAAAACTGACAGCGAAGCACAATGAAAAACCTTATCAGCCTTGATTCACTCACCGATATTGTATCCAACTCCGTTGGCATACTGATTATTTTTGCGGTGATCAACCTGATCCATGACAATAACAAAACCTATCAGCTTGAGATTCCACTGGAGCACGCAACCGATTTAAGCCCGGTATTTTTTATTGCCAAGGACGACCGCATCCTCGCAATGGACACCGACAAACTTTTCAGTAATGCCGCATTACAGGCAACCAGTGGGGCAGCAGGTGGCAAACGCATCTTTGCGCTGGATTTTTTTGGTCTGTTTGGTCAGATTGACGAAGACAAGGGCATCTCGTTTTACGCGCGCGACACCAGTCAGTGGCCTGAATTTCACGAACTCGAAAAACGCAATTCAGACTTGCGCAAAAAGCTTAACAGCATCGACCCCGCAAAGCAGTTTGCCTATTTCTTTGTTTATGATAACAGTGAAGATGGCGCGACAGCCGGCAGTGGCTTTGAGGCATTCAGAAAAGCGCGTGAATACCTTAAAGCACATTACGTCAAAACAGGCTGGCAGCCAGTCAACAGCGAAGCACCCGCAAATATCTGTGACAGTGCCTACAGCTCGCGCTGCATCTATCTGCCATCCTATCTTGGTGGCGGGAGTACCGCCAAATAATGGCAACTAATACTGATACCCATCCCCCCTGTTTTTTATATATTTTATGAGCAAAGCATTTCAACAATTAAAACGCCGCTGGAATCTACCGCAGGAAATAGCGCTGGAGGATTTGCTGGAGTACGCCCAGACAAAGCTCAAGGCTAATCCGGACGACCCGCAACTGGTGTATGCGATTGCTGACTTGCAACGCCATCTCGGTAATACCAAAGAAGCTAAAAGAAGCTATCAGAAAGCCGTTAAACTGACGCATAAACGCACCCAAAAACGCGCTGAATTGCTTGAGCAGCGTCTTGAAAAAAAGCGCGACCACACCCGCGCCAAATTTCTGCTGTATACATTTTTGCCGATCATCTTTCTGTTTCTGGGTGCTGCAATACTCTGGAAAAATCTAAGTGAACCGGAAGCCATCCCTGCTGATGGTGATCCCAACCAGTTTGCCTTTACCGAATGGCTGGCAAAGCAGCAAATGGTTAAAATTATGACAACGCTGCAACAGCAAAACCCGCAACTCACCTTTGATTTCAGTCGTTCTTCAGTACAAACGCCAATGGAATTTATGCAGTCGCTAATGCAGCCTGATGCACTCGGCAAACTGAAACGCGAGCAGGAAAGAGCCGCCAACAGCAAAAACAAAAACACTGACGGTCGCCCCGCATTCCAGTGTAGTGTGGAAGCTCCGGTGCACTGCTCTGCTGCCGACATCCCCAATGCGCCTGGACCGCAACGCAAGGAAGTGGTCAGCCTGATGGAATCGTATCGCTCCATTCTAAAGACCGAGCATGATTGCGAAAAAATAGAAAAGTCGATTGAAAACATTGGCGATCAGCTACTCTGGCGTCAGTCTGAAAAGCGCATCAAGGCTGATCTCGAAGATTTTGCGGTGGAATGCTTTTATCGCCAGAAGAATGTAGAAAAAACACTGGAACATGCGCGCAAGCTGCAATGTACCGGAGATGATGCCTATATCAACAGTGTCTACTGGTATAAAACAGCAATAAACCATTTTGCAGGGGATATAAGCAGTTCCCGCACTTCCTACCAGTGCTATCTGGAAGCCATCAAATACATTGAAAAAGGTGACTTTCCGCCCGCCTATATCGCTGCCCGCCACCGTGAGGCAGGAGCACTCGCATGGCTTTATTTTGAAGACCTGGAGGCAGCCACCAAAGAACTGCTTTCAGCAAGAACGCTGTTAAAAAGTTATCCTGAAAAAACTGCCATGATGCTTGAGGTCATATCCGAAATTGACCTGGATTTGATGGAAACCTATGTCTCTGCCAATGTTGATCTCGAAACCTTTAATGAACTGCTGGAAGAAATCAACTCCAGCGGATTGCTTACAGACGGCTACAAGCAGATCAAGGACACCCTGGCTTCGATCTATTTTATGCAGAACAAAAACAACGAAGCAGCACTGGTGTCACTCAAAAATCTTGCCAGTCGCTATAAACTCATGCCCGAATTTATCTGTGGATGGGACTGGGGCGGATTTCGGCGCGGGCTGGATGATTCCATTGCAGACAAGGAAATCAGGGAGCAGGCACGCAAACTGGTTGATATTTCAAATTGTTATATACAGCAGCCGATGGATGAACGCATCAGTAAAATCAACAAGATAGCCCAATGGTTGAGGAGGCACTGAGATGTTTATAATAAAACAACCCATCCCCCCCCTTTTTTATATATTTTTATTTTATTCCAGAGCTTTGTGTAGCAACCACAGGGGAGCGGCTTATGCTGAATAAAATCCTGCTGGCACAAATTCAGGGCAATACTGACAAGCTCAGCGCAATGACGCCTGATTGCTTTGAAGAGCCATCACACTACAAGGGCTGGATTTACCCCCTGCGTTACCTGCTGGCACTTCGTTATCAGAAAACCAAGCAAAAAATACTGCAATCGTTTCGCCTTAACAGAATCTATCCCGTCGCAGAAACAGACTATGCCGAGGCACTTATCCAGCAACTCAGCGGCAAAATCAGTAACAACAAGCAGCAGGCAGCAGCCAAAAAACCACTGTTTGCCTGGAGTTTCAGGTCTGCACTTGTGTATCCGCTGCTACTCGCGGGGATTTTGTTTGCGTCCTACCAGATAAATCACTGGTATCAACTCAAGCGCATTCAGAATGTGCTCGCAAACCACCTGCCCTATTATTCCGACTTGCTGCACCGTAAACTGATGCTGATGCACAACTCCAATTCGCGCCAGCTGGACAAGCTTGATGCCGCAATTAAAACAGAGCGCCAGAAGATACTCGGCGAGCTGCCTGACAAGGACAATATTCGGGGGCTTATGGCAAAGCAGATGGACAAGCTGGAAGACCCTACCGCCAGCAGTAAAGATATTATGCTCGGCTTTAAAGAGGTTAATACACTGTTTGACAAGGAAGGACTGCCTTTTTACCTCACCCCAAAATCTTTTTCCATCGCCTGTTCTTCACTGATTGACGCCCCCGTCGAACAAATGATGATGATCAAAAAAATGGAAGAACTTATGAGTGGCGGCAATCCTGAACTTTGTCGCACCACCATGATGACGGTGTACCGGGTTGGAGAACGCCGCCAGCTTTTCTATTCTGCAACCGACTCTGACAGCTCCTCGGCAAACAATAACTCAGCAAACAACAACCCGGAAAATAAAAAAGTCGAATTGCCACTGTTTCGGGTAAAGCGTGTTGACAAGGTTCCCGCAATAGACAGCGCACTGGGACTAACCTTTAAGGAGCGCGGCATTGGCTCCATTATCCTCATGGATCGCATCAAGAACTTTGGCGAAGAATCTGTCTTGCCGGCACTGACCTTTCTCGGGCGCAGTTACATTATTCCCTACTGGATGCAGGGCTACTACGAGATAGAGGAAGCAGTCACCAAAGGCTATAAAAAGGATCTGTATAAAATCTATCCCACAAAGACAGAGCGTCTCAAGGTAAAAAGCGCGATCAAGAAAATCATCAAAAATAAAAACCGCATGCTAAATGCCAAAATGCAACAGACCTTGCAACGCCCCAATGACAACAACGACAGCGACTTGTTTGGCAGCAGTTTTGATGCCATCAGCGTCTTGCTTGGCAAGCAAAAACAAAAGCACAAAAAGAAAAAAATCCCCAAACTGACTCTGGATGATGAAAGCAGGGACGCACTTAAAAAGCTTTACAAGGTATTGCTGCCCAGCATCGAATACCATGAAGCCTACCACCAGATCGACAAAAAGAACTGGAAGCAACCCGCCTGGGTCAAAGACCTGTTCAAGGACAAACTCACCGAAAGCGGCATTGATCACACCCTGGAAGAACTCGGAGCCTATCTGTCACAACTGGCAAATACCGAAAGCGGACACAATATCTGGCTCAGCAAACTGCTGATCTTCTCGCTAAACCCCATGACAAAAGGACAGGCAGAATACTATGCTTCCGGCATTATACTGAACGCCATGGATGATCTCGACATGGGCAGAGCAGTCAAGGCAAATTACGAAGCCAGCGTCGATCGAAAAACCGAGATTTACAGCAGGCTGATTAACTATTCAGCTGATGAAATTCGCGCCCTCGCAAAACACGCCTATGAAATACTGTTTGAACGCAGTGTGCCGGTGCTGTCGCCATAGAAGCCCTGTCCGAGAACCAGAATTGAAACGAAAATTTCAGAATTGTTATAACCTTGATTCTCGGACAGACCCCGGTACAGCATCTACTTTAAACTAACGCGCTCCAAAGCCTGTTGCCATGGTATAGAGAGTCTGAAAAACAATATACATATCCAGTTTAAAAGACATATTGTCAATGTAGAACAGGTCGTATTTTAACTTTGTTCGTGTGCCTTCGGCATCGTCAACATAACCTTGTTTTACCTGTGCAAGACCTGTAATCCCTGGCAAAACACGGTGTCTGCTCATATAACCTGGAATGGTTTTTTTATATTCTTCCACAAAAACAATCTGTTCTGGTCTGGGACCAATTAAACTCATTTCACCACGGAGTATATTCCATAGCTGGGGCAGTTCATCAATCCGCATTTTGCGTATGAAGCGTCCAAAGCTGGTAATTCTTGCATCATCATTTTCGGCAAATTGTGAACCGTTCTTTTCAGAGTCGGTAATCATGCTGCGAAATTTAAGCATATTATATTCTTTTCCCTGATAACCTACTCTTTTTTGCCAAAAGAAGACGGGACCTTTTGACTGTAATTTGATAATAATTGCTGTGACCAGCATCAGCGGTACAATAACAGGAGAAAATAATACGATTAAGCTTATATCAAACCAGCGCTTCAGGTCTTTATAGGAAGAAACGGGGTTAATAATATTCAGTGGGGTTGTTGCATCAAGGCTTTGTTTGTTTATATTTTCCGGGGCACTCATAACGTTCACCTAATTTTTATTTTGTACCTGAACTCTAGCAAGTACAAAACAAAAAAATCTAATCCATTAGAATCTAAGGTTATAAAATATCGACAAAGTGTCAATATTTGACTCGAAGTCATTAAGCCAGCAATTTGTCTATCAGTAATTGTAATGAATAACTACCCTGGTATTCATTTACCTCCAAGCGGTAAAGCAAATGAACCACCTCTCCCTCCGCTGGCCATTGATCAAGCTCAGCGTTAAAAATAATTGCAGGCACTGTTCGCTCAAATCCTTTTGGGCGTAGCAGCAATTTTAGATGACGGCTTCTTATAATACGTTTATTTATAATGGTAAAGTGATTGTCGAAAATTGGAGCGGGGAAATTTTGCCCCCATGGCGCAGCAAAGCGTAATTCATACGCCTGCTTTAAATCAAAGTCAGCAGCTTGCAACTTGCCATCACTGTGACATATTTCCTCGAATGTTTCTTTACTGGAATTTTTCTTTGTGATCTTGCAGATTGCCTGTGTAAACTCATCAAGCCGTTGTCTTTCCAGTGTCAATCCGGCAGCCATGGCATGTCCACCAAATTTTTCAAGCAAGCCGGGATAAGTGGATGCAACTTCGTCAAGAATATCCCGAATATGGATGCCGGGGATCGAACGGGCAGATCCTTTTATTTCTTTGACATCTTTTTCTCCTGTTTCAGCAGGTGCAAAAACAATGCTTGGACGGTTATAGCGTTCTCGTATACGCGCGGCTAATATTCCAATCACTCCCTGATGCCATGTCTCCTTGTATAGACAGATCACGGGCGGCAGATCGGCGCTTATCTGGTGTTCATCCAGTTCCTGCAAAAGAGTGATTGCTTCGGCTCTCATATTTTCTTCTATGGCGCGCCGTTCGGTATTCAGGTCATCCAGAGCCAAGGCATACTCAAGAGCAAGGCTTTCATCATCTGCCAACAGACACTCGATGCCGAGTGACATGTCATCCAGCCTTCCTGCGGCATTCAGTCGGGGTCCACAGGCAAAACCAAGATCAGCACTGACGGCAGTATTGATATTGCGTTTTGCCACCTGAAACAGTGCCTTAATGCCTGCGCAGGCATTTCCACTACGCATACGACGCAGCCCCTGTTCTACCAGAATACGGTTGTTTTGATCCAGGGTAACGACATCAGCCACGGTTCCCAGGGCAACCAGATCAAGGTATTTGCTTAAATTCGGTTCTGCGAGATTATTAGCGGTAAAATAGCCGGTTTTTTGCAAACGGCTTTTAAGTGCCAGCATAAGATAAAAAACAACGCCGACACCCGCCAGATTCTTTGAAGGAAAGTTATCGCCAGGCTGATTGGGGTTAACAATGGCGTCTGCGTCAGGCAATTTTTTTGCTGGCAAGTGGTGATCCGTTACCACTACACTGATCCCCAATGATTTTGCTTTATCGACACCCTTTATGCTGGAGATGCCATTATCAACGGTAATGATCAGGTGAGGCTTGCGTTTACTTGCTTCAACAACGATCTCTGGCGTAAGACCGTAGCCGTATTCAAAGCGGTTAGGAACCAGATAGTCCACCTGTTGACAGCCCATTGCCTGCAAACAACGCACGGCAAGTGCGCTGGAGGTTGCGCCATCAGCGTCAAAATCACCAATAACAAGAATTTTTTGCTGTTGCTCTAAAGCGGCAACGAGTAATCTGCTTGCCTTTTGTACCCCCTTAAGCATTGAAACGGGATGCAAATATTTCAAGCTAAATTGTAGTTCATCGGGGTGATCAATACCTCGCATGGAAAAAACCCGCTCAAGTAAGCCTGCTCTGGATACATTCTGGCAATATTTGCCTGTCGGCTGTCTTCTAAGTAGCTTCACGAGGCAATTTCACGGGCGATTTCAGTCAGCGATGTTGCTTTCTTTTTCCAGAATTGCCAGCTGGAGTGCTTTAACGGCTTTAGCAACTTGCCATTGCAGGGATCAATTTCCAGTTCTATTTTGCCATTGCGCCAGAGCTGCATGAGTGCTTCCAGATAATCATCAAGGATACCGAGTTGCCGCTGATATTCTTCAAGATTATCACAGAGGGCAGGAGCTTCCAGCTGATCCAGTATGATTAGCTGCCGTGACGCTTCCCCATCCAAAATTCCAAGGCTGTTCTCGGGCAAAGGGTAGTAGTCACAGGAAGCAATTTCTGAAAACAGCTCCCCCCTGTTTTCAAAGCCCCGAGAATCAGCATACACCCTGTCGATTTTACGAGTATTTTCCTGGGGCTGCCCTCCACCATAAAACCATAAGCTGTTTAGAGTTGGCAAACCTGCCATCTCACGTTTTTGGTTAAGTGGCAGAGCATGTAAAATCATCTGCACTTCGTTTTGAATCATTTTCCAGTTGGCGTGATTAGAAGCTGGCAAAAAATGAGCAATATTTTTATTTAACACCTCGGTTAGCGGCGTACTTTGAGATACAAGCTCTGTATCAGATAATAAATACCACTGGCAACGGGAAGCAGGCAGGAACTCAAGACCATCCTGCTGAAAGTGCCTGTTCAGGGCATCAATACATTCATTGACCTCATCTGCTTGCAGATCATCAATTTGTCGGGTCAGCGTCATGTCGTTTAAGCCTACTTCAAGATGCACTGGGTCAGCACACAAAATATGCTTTTGTTTAAGCTTCTGCGCTGTCTTTTGCAAGCTCTCCTGATGTGTTTTATCAAGATACCCATCCCCCCCCTTTTTTATATATTTTGTATTAGCAAGGAAACGATAATAGGCAATCGCTAGCTCCTGCCGCTCAGCATAAGCCGCACAGGCAAACAAACTGGCATAAATACCTGTTTTGCCATGTGACGATACAAGTTCAAAATTTTGCAGCAGGCGAGACAAATTTGCTGCCACTGGAGTAAAGCGAAAATCCTTTTGCCAAAGCAGCAAAGGCTGAAAGAGCTGGGGGATAATGATACGAATTTCAGGTTTAGCTATCTGCATCGATATTTTCAGAATTGACTCTATGGATTGAAGCACTGGCGCGCCGCAAAGCATCTGTATCAAAACCTGTATGTATGGAAGGATAGAAGATGGTCGGGATGGCCAGATTCGAACTGACGACCACCACACCCCCAGTGTGGTGCGCTACCAGACTGCGCTACATCCCGACATTTTTTACACGTTGCGAAGAATACAGTATGTAATATAAAAACAAAAGTAGCTTTTGCTACTAATTTTGCTGCTAATTAAGCACCTAAATCATGATTTGGGCTATACCAATATCTATTGACTCAACACCTTATCGACAAAATACAACCTTAGTTCAGGATAGATAATCTGTATTGCAGGTTTTACTGGTAGAGTTAGAACCCAGGTGGAAATATAGACGTAGCGAGGGAGGGCTGATTTGAGCTGGTTTTTTTGTCAATTTGAGGTGAATATTATTTCCATAGTAACGAAAATTGAGAAAAAATCCGGCCAAATTCAGTTTTCTACAGTAGGTTCACTGTTTCCAGACAGGTTTTTAGGCATAATTAATAAAAATTAGGTGATAACAATGATTTTTTCCATAGATGTAGAAGACTGGAGCCAGTCAGTACTTAACAGAAGCAACCCTGTAACCAGACGTGTATATGATAACACTCTGATTTTATTAGATATTCTGGAAGAACATAATCATAAAGCCACTTTTTTTGTACTTGGAAATGTAGCAAGAAAATTCCCGCAACTGATTCGTAGCATTTCTGATGCGGGGCATGAGGTCGCCTCTCATGGTTATGCTCATCAATCCATATATAATCTCACTCCCAAACAGGTAAGGGAAGACATAGATACATCGGTTGGGCTGCTTGAAGATGCCTCGGGAGAAAAAGTAATCGGTTTTCGTGCGCCAAACTTTTCCATTAGAGAATACCTGTTTGAATGGTACTGCGAAGCACTTGCTGCCAACGGGCTGAAGTATGATTCCTCACTCTTCCCGATGAAAGTGATTAAATACGGCATAGAAAAAGAATATTCACTTAAGATATTTAACAAGTATTCACTTAACGAACATTATTTGAGCTACGTTAAAATTGGCAAATACAAGCTACCATTTTTCGGCGGTGGATATTTCAGGCTTTCGCCCTACGCCATGACAAAAATGTTAACAAAAAATCTGGATAAAAGACGTGCTGTTTTTTATATGCACCCTTACGAAATTGATTGTAGTGAACTTGAATTTGTTCAGAAAACCTATGGGAAAATCCCTGCGAAATGGAGACTAACACAGTTTGTTGGCAGAAACTCGGTCGAAAAAAAGCTTCACCGCTTAATGAATGATTTTGAATTTACTTCTTTCAGACAGGAGTATTACAGTGAGGATTCAATATCGGTACCACAGAGTACACTCAGTAATGTTGATGCTTTTATAAAAGACAGTTCGCCTGAAGATAGTGATGTTGCAGCAAGAATTTTACAGTCAACTACCTGAAAACAGAGCCAGGTGGCCCACTAACGTCGTTTGCCGCGCTTTAGCGCCTTGTGGCCGTATTTGAATTTTTTATTGCGCTCCCTGCGGTTGGCGTATTCCTGTTTTGACAGGAAGTTTTCTTCTTCAAGCTCCATATTTACAGTTTCATAAAGCTTGCGCATCGCGCGTATCTCCATCTCTTCATAGTTGCCAGCGCGCAAACTGCGTTTTAGCTCAACATTGGCATAACGAATACGCCGTAACCGACTGACAACAAGACCCTGTGATTCCCACAGGCGGCGTACCTCGCGGTTGCGCCCTTCATTGAGTACCACATGGTACCATTTGTTTGCGCCCTCGCCGCCCTCAAACCTGATGCGGGTGAATTTTGCCATGCCATCTTCCAGCATTACGCCGTGTTGCAGATTCTGCAGAATTTCATCAGTAACATTGCCAAGAATACGCGCCGCATATTCACGCTCAATTTCATAGGAGGGGTGCATGAGACGATTTGCCAGTTCACCATCGGTGGTAAAAAGCAGCAAACCATCGGTATTAATATCCAGTCGTCCTACCTGAATCCAGCGACCACTATTTAATTGCGGCAGATTATCGAATACAGTAGGTCGGTTTTCAGGGTCATGCCGCGAGCAAATCTCACCTGCTTTTTTGTGATACAACAAGACCTGTGGTCTGGCTTGCAGTTTTGATGCCAGTTTCAGAACCTGTCCGCGTAACACCACCTTGTCATTCTCATCAATCGCCTGTCCGGTTGTTGCCACAACGCCATTCACCAGAATATCGCCCGCTGCGACCCAGCGCTCTATTTCACGACGCGAACCGTAACCGGCTCTTGAGAGTATTTTTTGTATTCGTTCTGCCATGGCTGATAACTTCTGCTGATAACTTCGTAATTATTGTGCTGAATCATACAACTTAGTGTTGCCACAAGATAGTAAACTAAACTTTGGTGTGCTATTTATGCTATAAAGGATGAGATTAAAACATACCATAAAAAGAAAGGAGAAAAATATGGCAGTTAGCAAAACAGCAGCAAAAAAGGCTACACCTGAAACACCCGCAGAGAAACCATTATCAGAAGCTGAAGCCAAGAAATTACTGATAGACCTGACTGATTCCGACAAGGTCATGAACTCCAAAACGTTTACCAAGGCAAAAGACCTGCTGAAAATTAGTTATGCGGCGGGTGATTATCCGTATCCGATAAAAATGAACGTAAAAGAATACGAAAAGGAAAAAAGACTGCTGCAAATCGAACTGCTCAAAGTGCAGAAATGGCTAAAAGACAAAAACAAGAAAATCGTCACCATTTACGAGGGGCGTGATGCCGCCGGCAAGGGTGGTACCATCAAACGCTTTACCGAACACCTGAACCCGCGTATCGCGCGCGTTGTCGCCCTGGAAAAACCCACCGAACGCGAGCTGGGCGAATGGTATTTTCAACGCTATGTCCAACATTTGCCAACCAAAGGCGAAATGATTCTGTTTGACCGCTCCTGGTACAACCGCGCCGGAGTTGAAATTGTTATGGGCTTCTGTACCAAACACCAACACCTGGAATTTATGCGTCAGGCACCTGTTTTTGAAAGAATGCTGGTAAATTCAGAAACCATCCTGTTTAAATACTGGTTCTCGGTAACACGTCAGGAGCAGCTGCGCCGTTTCCACTCGCGCAAGCACGATCTGGTAAAGCAGTGGAAACTCAGTCCGGTTGATGTTGAATCGCTGGACAAATGGGATGACTACACCGCCGCGCGTGAGTCAATGTTCTTTAATACCGACACTGCGGATGCACCCTGGGTTGTAATCAAGTCCGATGACAAGAAACGCGCTCGTCTCGCCTGTATGCGGCACTTCCTGCACAATCTGGATTATGACAATAAAGATACCTCGGTGGTCTATATGCCGGATGAACTGATTTGCGGTCCGGTGGCGAAAATGTATCCTGAAGAAGCAGAAGCATAGCGGTGCTTGCAGGACACATACCCATCCCCCCCTTTTTTTACATATTTTTATTGTGGCATCCCTGATGCACAGAGAAAACACCATGTCCGAAAAAAAACCATCCGTCTGTAATATTCCGGCAGAACCCGATTACAGCAAGCTAAAACAGGTCAGTCTGACACCAGAAACAAAGGTAAAAGATTTTGCAGAAGCCCAGCAGTTAGCCGATGAAGTTGCTGCCAAAGAACTGCAAGATTTTATGCTGCTATCCTTCTATGACAGAGATAAAGACTACGAATCACCCCGCAATGCCAGCGACTGCCACGAAAACAGCCCGATTCCCGGCTATGTTGATTACGCGCTTTACCGCAATGCCTCCCTGAGAGTAGATATTGAAGACGGGCGCTTTGTATTTTTCTACCTTGAAATTTAAAGTGCTTATGCTTTAGTTTGCTTTTGCAATTTTGCATATTCTTTGCGGCTAAGAATTTCACAATTAAAGTGCATCGTTTTTGTGAAGAGCAGAGCTAAAGCGCGCAGTTTTAAAGTATAAAAGAGCACTTTTAACGAATATCTGCAAACACCTCAGGATGTTGTTCTGCTACTCTTAACAAAGATTTAGCAGGACCTTTTGGCGATCTTCGCCCTTGCTCCCAATCTTGAATAGTACGAATACTAACACCCATTAAAGCAGCAAATGATGCCTGGGAAAGTTCTAATTTTTTACGAATTATTTGTGCAGGCGATGGGTCAGATAAAGTCGTAGTTTTTAGCTGCAACTCACCTTTTTTATGTTTTTTTATTTCTTTTATCCCTTCGAGGATCTCCATGCCTATATTACGATCAGTCATCTTGAATCTCCTGTGCTATTTGTTTGAGAATATGAGCAGGTATCGAATCTTGTTCATTTTTTGCATAGAGCGTAAGTAACCATATTTCACTCGCTTTATCTTTCCAGTAATATATTATCCGAATGCCACCGCTCTTGCCTTTATTATTTATAGCCCATCGTATTTTTCTTACACCACCAGTACCTTTTATAATATTACCTTTTTCTGGGTTATTCATAAGATAAAGCTGGAATAAACGATACTCTTCGTCTTTCATGTATTTTGAAAGGAGCTTTGTAAATATTGATGTTTCGATAAAGACCATACCCGAATGCTACGGCATTGCCGTATTTATTTCAAGCACTGAATATTTTAATACACGATGATTTTTGTTTTTATGGCATAAAAGCTCAAATTTAAGCCAGCTTCATCCTTTATCGGCTATACTCTTCTTAGTGTTTTTAATGATAATGATTTAATCTATTCATTTTTACAATACTATATTCTTTCCTACGCTTTTGATATGAGTAGAATCAAGGTCTTTTTTCTAATGTGATACCACCAACAATGTCTAAAAAAATTAAGAAAATACTGGTTGCCAACCGTGGTGAAATAGCAATCCGTATTTTGCGGGCGGCTTCTGAACTAAAGCTGACGACTGTTTCGGTCTACACCCACGAAGACCGTTTTTCGCCACATCGCTACAAGGCGGATGAGGCGTATCAAATCGGCGAAGATGACGAGCCTTTAAAACCCTATCTGGATATTGAAGGCTTGATCGAAACTGCCAAACTGCATGACGTGGATGCGATCCACCCGGGTTATGGCTTTCTTTCTGAAAATGTTGAATTTGCACGTCGTTGCCGTGAAGAAGGCATTATCTTTATTGGTCCTGCGCCTGAGGTAATGGAGCAGCTAGGCGACAAGGTACAGGCAAAGCAAAATGCCATTGATGCCGGAATCCCGGTAATTCCGGACAGCAAAGAGCCACTGGATACGCTCGAAATTGCCGAGAAAGAAGCACAAAAAATTGGCTTCCCAATGATGATCAAGGCAGCCTCCGGCGGTGGCGGGCGCGGTATGCGCATTATTCATTCAATGGATGAACTGGCAACAGCCTATACCGATGCGCGTAGTGAAGCCGCCAAATCATTTGCTGATGACACCGTATTTTTAGAGAAATATCTGGATTCACCCAAGCATATCGAAGTGCAAATTCTGGGTGATAATTATGGCAACCTGGTGCATCTGTATGAGCGTGATTGCTCGGTGCAACGGCGTTTTCAAAAGGTGATCGAAATTGCACCGAGTGCGACCCTAAAGCAGGAAACCCGCGACAAACTGTATGAATACGCCTTAAAAATCACCAAACACGTCAATTACAGCAATGCCGGAACGGTTGAGTTTCTGGTGGATGTCGATAATAACGAGGAAATTTATTTTATTGAAGTCAACCCGCGCATACAGGTTGAGCATACCATCACCGAAGAAATCACCGGCATTGATATTGTGCGTAGCCAGATTCACATTGCCAATGGTTGCAAGCTGTCAGACCCTGAAATCAATATTCAGTCGCAGCAACAGGTCAATATTCACGGCTTTGCAGTGCAATGTCGCATTACCACCGAAGACCCAACGCAAAACTTCCAGCCCGATTTTGGTACGATTATCGCCTATCGTAGTGCGGCGGGTTTTGGCATTCGTCTGGATGCGGGGGCGGCCTATGTTGGCACAAAAGTCTCGCCGTTTTACGATTCCATGCTGGTTAAAATATCAGCGTCAGGGCGCACGCTTGATGGCGCCATTTCACGCGCTCATCGAGCTTTGCGCGAGTTCAGAATCCGTGGTGTTAAAACCAATATCAACTTTTTGCTGAATGTACTTGAGCACCCGACCTTTCGTGCGGGCGAAGCTAAAGTCACCTTTCTGGAGCATCACCCTGAGCTTTACGATGTTTCGGCGCATCAGGATCGCGGCACAAAAACGCTACGCTACCTTGCCAAGGTCATCGTCAATGGCAACCCCGATGTAAAAAAAGTTGACCCGGATCGCCATTTCAGAATGCCGGTGATTCCGCCGTATGACAAATTGGGGGCATATCCCGACGGTACCAAAAACCTGCTGGATAAACTCGGTGCAGACAAATTTGTGCAGTGGATTAAAGATCAGGATCACATCCTTTATACCGATACCACCCTGCGTGATGCCCATCAATCCTTGCTGGCAACCCGTGTGCGCACCAAAGACATGCTCAAAATTGCCGAGGGTTTTGCCAAAAATCATCCGCAACTGTTCTCACTCGAAATGTGGGGTGGTGCCACCTTTGATGTTGCCATGCGCTTTTTGCATGAATGCCCGTGGCAGCGTTTAAAACTGCTGCGTGAAGCAATCCCCAATATCCTCTTCCAGATGCTTTTTCGTGGCTCGAATGCCGTTGGTTACAAGGCGTATCCTGATAACCTGATTGAAAAATTCATTATTGAATCCTGGGAAAACGGCATTGATGTTTTCCGTATTTTTGATTCGCTCAACTGGATTGAGGGAATGCGTAAATCGATTCAAGTGGTGCGTGAGCAAACTGGCGGTTTGGCAGAGGCAACCATTTGCTATACGGGCGACGTGTTGAATACCGACAAAAGCAACAAGTTTAACCTGCAATACTATCTTGATCTGGCAAAGCAACTCGAAGATGCAGGCGCGCACACGCTGGCACTTAAAGATATGGCGGGTTTGCTCAAGCCGTATGCGGCTGAAATGCTGATCCCCGCATTAAAAGAAGCGGTTGATTTGCCGATTCATTTGCACACACACGACACCTCTTCAATGCAGTCTGCAACCCTGCTCAAGGCAATTGAAAAGGATGTGGATATTGTCGATGCCTGTTTAAGCTCAATGTCGGGGCTTACCTCGCAGCCGAATTTAAACTCGCTGATTGCGGTCATGCAGGGGCAGCCGCGTGAGCAAAAATTTGATCTGGATTCGCTCAATCAATACGCCAACTACTGGGAAGACAAGCGCGAAGTGTATTACCCGTTTGAATCAGGGCTAAAGGCAGGTACAGCCGAGATTTACAAGCATGAAATCCCCGGCGGGCAATATTCTAACCTGCGTCCACAGGCGATTGCACTGGGTCTGGAACACAAATTTGAAGAGGTCAAGGAAAACTACGCTATCGTCAATAAAATGTTTGGCGATATTGTCAAGGTAACGCCCTCGTCAAAAGTGGTTGGCGACATGGCGATCTTTATGACCTCAAACGGACTTACTGAAGAAGATGTGATGCAGCAGGGTGATACACTGGCATTCCCTGAATCCGTGCATGATCTGTTTAAAGGCAATCTGGGGCAAACCGCAGGTGGCTTTCCGCCTGAATTAAGCAAGCTGGTACTAAAAAATGAAAAGCCGTTTACAGACCGCCCCAATGCACACCTTGATCCGGTTGATTTTGACAGGGAATTTGCCGCATTTCAGGAGAAGTTTGACAGCGATGTAACGATGCTCGATTTTCTCTCCTATATGATGTATCCGCAGGTTTTTGAAGACTTTTACAATCATCATCAGGAATATGGCGATGTCTCGGTACTGCCGACCTGTGCCTTCTTCTTTGGCTTGAAACAGCGCGAAGAAGTCACCGTCGAACTGGGTCAGGGCAAGGTCATTATTATTCGTTTGTTGTATGCCTCGCATCCCGATGAAGGCGGTATTCGCACCGTAACTTTTGATCTGAATGGACAAACGCGGAGTATTACAATCAGGGATGACAGCATTGTCTCAACCAAAAAAGTCAACCGCAAGGCAGATTCAGACAAGGAAGTTGGAACCCCCATTTTAGGAAAGCTCTCTGCGATTATGGTTGAAACAGGTCAAAAGGTGGACAAGGACACGCCGTTATTTGTCATTGAAGCGATGAAAATGGAATCAACCATCACCGCGCCGTTTGCAGGAACAATCAAGAAAATTCATCTGGAAGTAGGTGAAATACTGGAACAGGGAGACCTTGTTATTGAGTTTGAATAGCGTATACAAATGTAAGGTGGTGGCTTAACCCTGTGATTTACCTAATGTGTAGATACCATGAGAGTCACAAAAAGGTCTATCCTCATATTTTAACCCTTAAACAGGAGGAAATAAAAAATGACACAAGTGACTCTCAATGTGAATAATAGCAAACACGAAGAACGTTTGTTTATG
>JALVDQ010000377.1 GCA_027008885.1 Thiotrichaceae bacterium
AGTGCCCGATTTTTTCAATGGCGTTACGCATGCTGTCTGCCAGAATCAAACCTTTTTCACGGTCATGTTCAAGCAGGTGAAACGCCATTCGCTGAGCTGTGCGCGCACCCACGCCAGGAAGACATTTGAGTGCGTTTACCAGCTCGTTTAACAGGGATGATTCAGCCATTGGCTTAAAACGGCAGTTTCATACCTGGCGGCAGGCTCATGCCGGAGGTGACATCTGCCATTTTTTCTTTACTGCTTTCAGCCAGTTTATGAGCAGCGGCATTGAACGCAGCAGCCACCAGATCCTCGATCATTTCCTTGTCATCGTCTTCCAGCAGGCTGGCATCAATATTAACGCGCTTACATTCATGTGCGCCATTTATGGTGACAGAGACCAGACCACCGCCCGATTCGCCTGTGACTTCCATTGCTGCAATTTCTGCCTGCACTTTTTGCATGTCTTCCTGCATTTTTTGTGCCTGCTTCATCATATTTCCAAGACCGCCACCTTTAAACATTATTTCTCCTTTATATTTTAACTAACTAATAATCTATATATTTTATCTGAATCAGCATTTCGATATGATTCAAGTCACTGATTCAGGGTTTATTTTGGCTCTACTGAACCCGGTACAATCTGCGCCCCAAAACGGTTTTGCAGTTCAATCACAAAGGGATCAGCCGCAATATTTTGTTCTGCCTGTTGCTGTCTTTCAGCCGCTAAACGCGCACTTCGTTGTGCGGGTGTTTCTGTATCCGGTGTTGCAGTTGTTTGCGATGTTTCTGCTTCTGCAAGCTGCAAATGCAGGTTGATTTTACTGCCATAAAAATCGCTTAATGCAGATTCTATCTGCTGTTTTACACTATCTGCCAAAAGACCTTCACTGGATCTCTCCAGAAGCAGGTGGATCATACCATTATCCTGACTTTCAAGCAGGCAGTGTTTGATTAATTCTGCGGCACGTCCCTGCAATTTTAGCTGTGGCACAATTTCATGCCAACGGTTCTGATGCGGTTTGGGCTGTTCGTCTGTTGCTGGTTTTTCTACTGGCTTTTCTGCTGGCTTTTCTAGCGTTGTTTCTGTTGTGCTACTGAGCTTTTCAGCGTTTTCGACGCGGTTTTTTTTTACATCCCAGGGAGGCAGGTCATAATCTGTTTTTTTATCTGGAGGATTGTTGAGCAGCGTTTGTTTTTTACTGTTTTCCCTGTCTGTTTTATCATTTACTTCGGTATTTTCCCTAGTGCTTTTTTTTTTCGTTTGTGACAGCTGCGGCGTTTCTGCTGTTGTTGCCTGCAACTGCATTCCCTCACGCAGTGGTCTGAATGACATCATGCGCAGCAGTATCATTTCAAAGCCACTGCGGGGATCAGGTGAAAGTGCCAAATCGCGTCGCCCGTTTAGCGCAATCTGATAGTATAACTGCACATCTTCCTTGCTCAACTCCTGCGCCAGTTGGATAATGCCTTCCACGTCCTGCTGTGCATTGGGTATGACCTGCTGCACCGCAAGCTCATGCAGGAGTGCAATCATGGCATCGGTTGCTGCCTCAAAGTCGGGGGTGATGCCTGACAAATCCTCAACCTGTTGCAGAATGGCTTCACCATCACCAGCGGAAACCGCCTTGAGCAGATCAAGCAGTGGCTCATGTGAAATACTACCGAGCATTTCGCGTACTTCAGCTTCCCTGACTTCACCATTGCCAAAGGCGATTGACTGATCCAGGAGGCTCAGTGCATCACGCATACTGCCATCAGCAGCACGCGCAACAAGGCGCAGCGAAGGCTCATCAAAGGGTATTTTTTCAGCGTTCAGAATAGTCTTTAAGTGCCCACTGATCATGTCCACTGGCATACGTTTAAGATTAAACTGCAAACAACGCGAGAGTATCGTGACCGGAAGTTTTTGCGGGTCGGTTGTGGCAAACAGAAACTTGACGTGAGGTGGCGGTTCTTCGAGTGTCTTTAAGAGTGCGTTAAAACTGTGTCCGGTGAGCATGTGCACTTCGTCAATCAGATACACCTTGAAG
>JALVDQ010000378.1 GCA_027008885.1 Thiotrichaceae bacterium
CTTTATTGATGATGACGCGGATGCTGAAAAGGCACTGAAAGTCACCCTGAACGCCAAGAGTCAGCGTTATGGAACCTGCAATACTCTGGAAACACTGCTGATTGCAGAATCCCGCGCCGCTGAATTATTACCTCAGCTAAAGACTTTGTTTGACAAGGAACAGGTTGAATTGCGTGGCTGTGAAAAAACACAGCAGATTATTGATTGCAAGGCTGCCAGCGAAGCGGACTGGCGCACAGAATACCTGGCACCGATATTATCAATCAGGGTGGTAGACGGGCTGGATGAAGCCATCAGCCATATCAATACCTACAGTTCACAACATACCGACAGTATTATCACCCAGGATATTACCAAAACCCGACGCTTTATGCGCGAGGTTGATTCGGCATCCGTCATGGTGAATGCCTCGACACGCTTTGCAGATGGCTTTGAATATGGTCTGGGTGCGGAAATTGGTATCAGTACCGACAAGCTGCACGCACGGGGTCCGGTCGGGCTCGAAGGTTTGACTTCCTTAAAATACGTTGTCTTTGGTGATGGTCATATCCGCCAGTAATTCAATGATTACAACCGTGATAATGATATGCTTGGTATAATGGGTGGCACCTTTGACCCGATTCATTTTGGTCACCTGCGCCCTGCCCTGGAAATTGTGGAACAGTTGGGTTTGCGCGAATTGCGCTTTATACCCAGTGCCAAACCTCCGCATCGCTGGCAACCAGAAGCGAGTGCCAGCGATCGCCTTAAAATGACAGAGCTTGCGATTGCCGGAATTGAGCAATTTATACTGGATGAGCGTGAATATCAACGTGATGGCGCCTCTTACACCGTTGATACACTAAAATCTGTTCGCAACGAGATTGGCAATCAGGAGCCATTGTGTATGATAATAGGGCTTGATGCGTTCCAGTCCTTTACACAGTGGCGAGACTGGCAGACGATACTGAACTTGTGCCATCTTGTAGTTGCACCAAGACCGGGTTATCAAGCAGCCTCGGGCGATGCCTGGGCAAAGCCTTATTTGAGCAGTAACGCTGGAGATTTAAGCAGAAAAACTTCGGGAAAGATCTTTTTTGCAACAGTAACCCAGTTTGACATATCAGCAACAATGATTAGAAAACAGTTACTTAATGGATATAGCGCATCTTATTTATTACCTCAAAGCGTTTACAATTATATAAAACAGCAGCGACTCTATATACACAAGAATCAAACTAAATATGGATAAATACCAGATAAAATAATATGAAATTAAATGAATTAAGAACATTAGTACAAAACAGCCTTGAAGACATGAAAGCCGTTGATATTGTCTCTCTGGATGTTACTGGAAAATCATCTCTTACCGATATTTTATTTTTTGCCACAGGCAACTCAAACCGTCATGTTAAATCTATCGCAGAAGATATTGGAATAAAAGCAAAAGAAGCAGGCGTTGAAATATTAGGTATCGAAGGCAAGGGAAGCGCCGAATGGGTGCTTGTTGACCTTAACGATATTATTGTGCATGTGATGCTGGCTAAAACCCGCGAATTTTACCAACTGGAAAAACTCTGGGAAGCAGACGATGCCGACGACAAAACAGTCGAAGCAGCCATTTCGGGCAGAGCCTTGTAGGTCGGGTTAGCCTGAGCGTAACCCGACAGGATCGTGGCACTCTATGCTGGACTATGCTGGAATATGCTACGCAAAAAAATATATAAAAACAGGGGGGATGGGTATCAGAGGACAGAAGACAGAGGGCAGAGTTGTAGGCTTGGTGGAGTTTACGCAAGCAACCAGATTTTGGTTGGTTGCGCATGGCTGCACCAACCCTACGGTAATTCAACACAGGCTAGCAAAAACATATAAAAACAGGGGGGATGGCTTATCAAGATTTATCTGCTTGCCATTGGCACCAAAATGCCTGACTGGGTAAACACTGCTTATCAACAATACGCACAGCGAATGCCTCTTAAATGTTCCTTGCATCTAATTGAAATTCCAGCAGAAAAACGTGGCAAAAACAG
>JALVDQ010000379.1 GCA_027008885.1 Thiotrichaceae bacterium
ACAAGTTACTGATTTTATTAACCTAACAGTTTATTAGACAGCTTCTGTATAACCCGGTTAGTATAGCCAATTATTTTCAAGCTATTGATTTAACTATAAATCAATTTTATTTGGCTATCCTGATTGTATTAGGCAGTTTCTGTCTATTCCAATATGGCAGTTTCTGCCTATTTCAAATAGCATAGTCAGTTACCATTCAATCTAACTTTACTACCTTTTATCGGTTTTGCAAGCTTATTAAACAAAATGGAGAGGGCAGAATTTTTTGAGTTGGCTTTAAAAAAACAGGTCTGTATGCTTTAATTATGCCTAATCGGTGGGATTGTTGCCGCATGTGTTTTATGCTCGAGTTGCTTGAGTATAATCCGGCAGATCGTGGCGCTATCTCGGTTTGTGTTGGTTTATGGTTGGGTTACAATACAGCGGGGTTATGCTGTGCTATTTCAATTTGTATTATTGAGTAAATTACGTTTGTCTCGCGGATTAGAACAGGTTTAAGATACAGTACGACGATAAATCCTGGGGTTTGTCTGAGAACAGGAAGGGTGGCGACAGTTACAGAAGGTCATGAGTTTATGGATTTCGTGGGGATTACATGCAATAGCTTCCCTATCTTTGGACTATATCCTAACTCATTAATTTAAAATGGGTTATTATAAATCACAATTAGGAAAATAAAAAATGGCAAGTGTCAATAAGGTTATTCTTTTAGGAAATCTCGGGCAAGACCCGGAGGTTAAATATATGCCAAGTGGTGGTGCTGTAACAAATATTAGCATTGCGACAACTGAGAGCTGGACGGATAAAAATTCAGGTCAAAAACAGGAACGAACCGAATGGCATCGGGTCGTTTTTTTTAACCGTTTGGCCGAGATTGTTGGAGAATACCTTAGAAAAGGCTCGGCTGTTTATGTCGAGGGTAATTTGCGTACCCGCAAGTGGCAGGATCAGAACGGTCAGGATAGATACACTACGGAAATAGTTGCCAGAGAGATGCAGATGCTCGGTGGACGTCAAGGCGGAAGTAATGATTTTGCGTCCCAGTCACAGCAGCCACAGCAACAGTCACAGGGCGGACAAATTCAGGAGCAACAGGCATCCAGTCCGCAGCAAAATACAGCAGCGGCACCACCTCAAAACTTTGATAATTTTGATGATGATATTCCATTCTAGGAGTCTGCCAGGGCTTGGGCACGATTGATACCCATCCCCCCTGTTTTTTATATATTTTTATCGGCAATAGCTTAAAGCTGTTGATTTACTTAATGCCTGGCTTGAATCAGCGTGGTGTAATCCATCTGTTATTGTTAGCTTGTGCTGGAACCAGGCTGAGATAGTTTTTATTAAATTTGGGGCGAGTTGGGCAGGCTTGCTGCTTATTTATAGCAGGCGCTTAAAAGAGGACTATATGCAATTATCGACTTTTATTATGATACTGGTGTCATTGTTTACACTGGAGCTGATTCCAGTTATACATGAAGCGGTTATCCTTCCTTTCACGGGTTTTATCGCCTATCTGAGTGCTACTATTGCCAGTTTATTTGATAGCACGGTGCAGGCGGATGGAATCGTTATGAGAAGTCTGGCAAATGGCACTGCGGTAAAGATTATGCCAGGCTGTAACGGGGTTGAAGCGATGATCTGTCTCGCTGCTGCCATAATTGCCTTTAGTGCTCCGCTAAAGCACAAGATCATTGGTTTGATTACAGGTTTTTTTGCTATCCAGGCATTAAATATCGTGCGCATTATCAGTCTTTTTTACTTGCTGCAATGGAATAAGGACTGGTTTGAGTGGGCTCATCTTTACATCTGGCAAGCCCTGATTATTCTTGATGCCCTGATTATTTTTATTCTTTGGGTGCGTTGGCTGCCGTCTGATGATAACGATAACGACAAAAACAATGAGATTCCAAAAAAATACCAGGCGGGTTAGTGCTTAGATGATTAAAAATGGTGATGTTCTTAAATTTCTTGGCAAGGTGTTGCTGTGGATGCCTGTTACCTTTGC
>JALVDQ010000380.1 GCA_027008885.1 Thiotrichaceae bacterium
ATGGCTTTAAAATTAATTTTCATGCGATCCGGATAGCTTGCTGCCATCACTGCCGCAGCATGTACGGCAATATCAAGTCCTACGACATCAAGCAGCTGGGCAGGTCCCATTGGCCAGCCAAAATCTTCCATAACCTTGTCGATGTGTATAAAATCAGCACCGTCATTGAGCAGTTGTTCAAAGGCATTAAGATAAGGAAAAAGCACGCGGTTCACCATAAATCCGGGGCAGTCATTTACCACAATCGGCTTTTTACCCATGGCTTGTGCATAGGCGAGCGTCGTTGCAATCGTCTTCTCTGAGGTTTTTTCGCCGCGAATTACTTCAACCAGTGGCATCCTGGGAACGGGATTAAAAAAGTGCATGCCGCAAACACGTTCGGGTTTTTGCGTTGCGCTTGCCAGTTCACTAATGGATATGGTGGAAGTGTTGGAAGCCAGCACGGTATCTTCTGCGACAACTTCTTCGAGTTCGGCGAGCACTGCTTTTTTGACTTTGCTGTTTTCCACCACGGCTTCAACCACAATATCAGCATGGGCAATATCACCATAGCTCAATGTAGTGTGTATCCGGGTAAGAGTGTCTGCCATTTCATCTATTCTCATGCGCCCCTTGTCAACGCGTTTGGCAAGCAACTTTTTGGCTTCTTTCATCCCTATCTGAAGTGCGTCGGCATTAATATCTTTCATAATAATGGGAGTGCCTTTGAGGGCACTTTGATAAGCGATGCCACCGCCCATTATGCCGGCACCGAGAACCGCCGCGAGTTTTACCTCGGCAGCCTCCTTGGCGAGTTTGCGTGCCTGGCGTTTGAGTGCCTGATCATTCAGGAACAGCCCGACCAGATTCTTTGCGACATCGGTTTTAGCCGCCCTGACAAAGCCTTCAGCCTCAATTTCCATGGCATCGTCACGCTCTTCATCGGCGTGTGCCAGCATGGTTTTTAGCATGATTCCGGGGGCAGGGTAGTGTGGTCCCGCCTTGCCCAGAATCATGCCCTTCGCGGTTTCATAGGAGAGCATCAGTTCAAGCTCTGCAAGTTGCAGCGGATTACGTTTTTCTTCACGACGCGCCGCATAATCCAGTTCACCAGAAATACAGCGTTGCAGCGTTTTAAGTGCGGCATCACGAAGTGCCTGTGGCTCGACAACAGCATCGATCGCACCTTTTTTGAGCGCATCCTCGGGGCGTTGAGTGCGTCCGGTGGCGATCCATTCAAAGGCATTATCCTGTCCGATCAGGCGTGGCAGGCGAAAACTGCCGCCCCAGCCAGGGAAAATGCCCAGTTTTATTTCAGGCAGACCGACACCCGTTTCAGTCGTAATAATGCGGTAGTCCGTGCATAAGGACAGCTCAAAGCCACCGCCAAGTGCCGTACCATTAATTGCAGTGACTACGGGAAAGGGGAAATCCTCGATTGTTGCAAAGATTTTATGCACATCCAGCAAACGCGCCTTAAATTCATCCTCTGGCATATTAAACCAGCCAATAAATTCGGTAATATCCGCGCCCACAATAAAATCTTTTTTTGCGCTACTGATTAACAAACCTTTGATACTTGTGTCTTTATTGAGCCTGTTAACAGCTTCCTGCAACTCATTCAGAGTGGCGTGATCCAGTTTGTTGATAGGCAAATCCTGACGCTCAAAGCAAAGTTCTGCAATGCCTTTCTGGTCTTTATTCTGGTCTTCAAGCCGTTTTACGCTAAGACTTTCTCCTGCAAAGATCATTTGATCCCTCCTAAGCTTATATTTTATATGCTCTTTTTTAGAGCGTACAAGAAATACCCATCCCCCCTGTTTTTTATATATTTTTGTAATTGCGCTTGTGGTCTGTGTTGAGGAGCGAAACGCAGGGGGTGGGGGTTAGCAATGCGCCATCCCGTGTTTCGCATGCTCAATGCAGGCTACGCTTCAGCGTTATGAACGGGACGCTGGAGCGTCCGAACCTGCGTTCCCACGTGGAACGTGGGAACGAGAAAAATCCCCGTATTCCGCAGG
>JALVDQ010000381.1 GCA_027008885.1 Thiotrichaceae bacterium
AAATACGGCGGATAAATTTTTTCCGTTGATTAGCATTAAGTTGTAACCCGCTAACTTCGTCTTTTGTGAGAAGTAAATTTCCACCATCTACAGGTTTATTGCCAAAACTCATTTCGTATTTATCGCCAAATGGCTTTGTCATTCGATTTATAATTGTGTTTGATCCAGCCACCAAATACGCATTAATATTCTCAGCTTCTTTTAAAACCACCTCACCTGTGTCAGAAGTGGTAAATAATCGTCGCACTTTTCCCGCATGGTTGGATACGCCAATAATAACAACCGTCACTCCTGCATTATGGCTTGCCAGATTTGCCCATTTAAACGAGGTATGAGCAAAGGCTATTTCATGTCCTGAATCAAAAATCAAGGGCCATAAAATAGGTACTTGTCGCCCCTGACAAATGGAATTGGTGCTTACAAAGGCACTGACTGCATTGCTATGTGTGCCATAATCTGCTGCTTTCATAAACCAGCCAGCGACATAATCCAGCGATTTCCAGCGTGTTGTTCGTCCTTTAAAAATTTGTTCTAAATCTGCTTTTTGTTCTTTTGATTGCCATTGACTACCCAAATAAGGCGGATTCCCACATATATAAGTCTCCCCGCCTTCATTCTCAAAGTCGATTTCTATTTGTTGTAATGGTGTTGAAAATAAATCATCCGCGACCAGTTTTACGCCTGTTCCTGTGGGTGGGCAAACCGATAGCCAGTCTATTCGCAGGGCATTGCCGCAGGTTATCCAGTTCATGGCATTGAGCGGTAAAAATTCAGCCAGTGCTTCTTTTTGTCCGCGATACAGCACGTCGCATTGGTATTCGGCAATAATCAGGGCAAGGCGGGCGATTTCTGCGGGGAAGCTTTTGAGTTCGATGCCGCGAAAGTTGGTTAGCGGAATGCTGGATTTTAAGTGGGTTTCGTTGCGGCGTTTGTGAATTTCGTATTCGATTTCACGCATATTTTTATAGGCAATCACCAGAAAATTACCCGAACCACAGGCGGGGTCAAATACGCGGATTTTTGTCATGCGTTTTTTCAGGTTTAATAATTTGCGTGGGTTATCGCCTGCCTTTTGCAGTTGTTCCCGCAAATCATCCAGAAACAGCGGATTCAGCACTTTTAGAATATTAGGAACACTGGTGTAGTGCATTCCCAGCTCGCCACGTTCTTCTTCATCTGCGACTGCCTGAATCATCGAGCCGAATATATCAGGGTTTATCGCTTTCCAGTCCAAATGCCCTGCGTGTAATAGATAAGTGCGTGCGATTCGGCTGAATTTGGGAACTTGATGATTGTCTGCAAACAAACCGCCGTTGACATAGGGGAAACCATCCGCCCAGCGTGGTAAATCGGCATTGCTACGCTGGTCGATAGGCGTATCCATGGCACGAAACAGCTCGGCAATCACATAATCCGCATTCTCGCTGCGGCTATCGGACATTTGTTCAACGGTGTTTGTAAACAGATTTTCACCCAAAAATATTTCCGTATCTTCGGCAAAGAAGCAGAAGATCAGCCGTGTCATAAACTGGTTCATATCCTGACGACGTTCGTCACTCGCCCAGTCTTCGTTTGTCTGGAGCAATTCGACATACAATCGGTTGAGGCGACTGGTTGCTTGTATATCAATCGGGTTGTTGCGGATTTGCTTTACCGTGCTGATGCCCGCCAGTGGCAAGAAGAAACCAAAGTGATTGGGAAAGTCTTGATAGTCGCAGGCAATGGTTTCACCTGAGTTCAAATCCTCTGCTTCCAGATATTGCCCGTCCGTTGCCAGTATAAACTTGGCTTTGGCTTTTTGTGTGGCAGGGCTGGCTTTGAGTTGTGCCAGCATATCGGTGGTTTTACCCAAAGGGGCAACGGCTATATGGATATTATTGCGTTGCAGCACCGCCCCTTCAATATCACTTGAGTTGGTAGAACCACTTTTTAGCCGTTTGATGGTGGTGGGCTTGTTGCCAAAGGCTTCCAGAAAGGCATAGGGGAAACTGTGGGCAT
>JALVDQ010000382.1 GCA_027008885.1 Thiotrichaceae bacterium
TCATAAAGCTGATTACTCACTAAAATAGCGTTACTATCTTTTACGTTTTTTTGATTTTTCTTCACAATATTGAGGACGGTATTCTTGCGCCTGTGTTACCTAAAAAGGGCGGTTTTTGAACCATGCCCATTTTCTCAATACTTTTGATTGCAATTCAGTTTGAGAATGCACAAACCTTTTTATTTGGGGCAATCTAACGCCCACATAATTTGAAACTAACACAGGGATGCTTTTGCAGTAAAATGAAGCGATAGCGGAATGACCGTAAAAGTAGCCCTGTGTTAGTTGTCAAATTAATGTGCTTGTTAGCTTTTTATTTGCTTCACTTGCCTACATAAAACCGCCTATTTTTTGGGCAGACTACCAAAAAATTAGCTTAAATAACACACAAATTTATTTTATTTACCCCCTTGTATTTGCATATTTCTGATTTTATTTCTTTTTTAGGCTTTTTATCTTTCATCCATGGATGAAGCTTGATTTTGAGCTAAAGAACTGGGTATTTTGATTCACGAGCCTTATCGAGTCTGAGAACATCAAAACTATGTGCTTTTAAATAATTGGTTTAACAATAATATTTTAGGTCCTTAGTAATTTTGACAACTTTGAACTATGATGTTTTTAAGAAAGAATTTACGCTAAAGCTACAATAGCCTCAGTTATTTCAATAACCTTGAAACTACGGTATTTTCAGTAAAAGATTTACGACACTACTTAAAGGGCTCTTTTCTGTATTAATAACTGAATTCCTTCTATTATTTGATCCATTCTACTTTCTGAGACTTTACCAATTTTTTCAATAAGATCATCTTTGTTGACAGTATATAACTGAGATATATTTACTACGCTTTTTTTTGACAAGTTTGCTTCTCCTTTTCTTAGACTAACATTCCCTGGAGAGCCCGCCCGTTTTAGGTTGGATGTTAGTGAGCAGACAACAACTGTATTAATCAGACTAGCGTTAAATACATCATTTTGTATGATGATGTGAGGATGCTTATACGCAGGCTCAGAACCTCTTGGCTCTCCAAGGTTTACCCAATAGATTTCACCTTGTTTAACTACCACTGTTCACGCTCTAGAATCTTACGTTGCTTACTTTTCAGTAGCGTATTAGTTTCTACCTCCTTTTCGTCGGGGTAATCACTAAATGCCTCATTTATTTTTGATAGCATTTTTTTGTTTTCATATTTTTTTAGAAAATCTTCAACTGCAAGAACAAATACCTTGCTTCTAGATATATTCAACTCATTAGCAAGGTCATTGACATCATCAAAAAGGGGTTGTCTTAATGATATTGCTGTTTTTACGCTAGATGACATGGTTAACACCTCGTACTTTAGTTATGATTACCAAGTATGAATTTATGTTATACTTATGTCAATACCCGTATACTATTATCTTTTGCGCAATATGGCAGGAGATTTGATTTTTGGAAGCTAACGCTGAGCTAAAGGGCTTGCCGGATTAACTGGCACAAAATCAAAACCTAGCACAAGCTCAAACGAAACTACAAACCGTTGAACTCCCCCTGCGTTAGGCAAGTCCATTTTTAAGCGTATTGTTAGATTTTTTCCTTATTTTCAGCCAGTTAAAAACTAAGCCCTTTACATACAGCCAAATTACTAAACACTTTAACAAACAATTGCTTCAAATCAAACCAAAAATTTAAACAACCCATCCCCCCACTTTTTTATATATTTTTGCTTGTGACGATTCTTATCAGTTTCTTCAGGGTATTGGTTTTTAATGAGTTTCACTCCCTTTGCCGAATCAAGGCACTTCAAAAAAAAATAAACCTTCCTCTCCCTCAATCAAATAGAGGCACCTGTAAAACAGAAAGATAACGCCTAAAACGCGCGACTTAAAAGAAGTAACCAGAAGCACGAACTACCCAACTTCGATCAAGAAGCCAACAAAATAATCTATGATTGAAACCTCTACCTGTTTGTAAGAATGCCTGTTAATATTTACTATGGTTCATGCTTTCA
>JALVDQ010000383.1 GCA_027008885.1 Thiotrichaceae bacterium
TGACGACATCTCTGCTGCGGCAAAAGCAGGAAAAGACCCCCTGGAACTCCGCAAGCAACTCGACTCGCTTATGAATAACTGTATTGCCTGCCATGCTGCATTCAGGTTGCCGGAATCACAAAAGTAGAAGGTTGTCTGAGAAGTATTAAAAAAAGGGGGGGATGGGTTACAGAGGGCAGAGGCTACTGCTCTGTCTTCTGTCCTCAGTCCTCTGATACCCATCCCCCCTGTTTTTATATATTTTTTGCCTGTATTGAGGAACGAAACACGGAAAACTGGTTCAGAGACAAGCAGGAATAAATCGACAGATTCCAGCCATGCACAACACTTAAATCTTTGCAGCAGTCGTGGTCATAACCTTTGACATGAGTGGCATTAAAATTTTGCGCACTGGCAGAGGCAATCTGGCAGCACCGGCATCAACGGCTACCTCAGCATGGTGTTTTTCATCAAGCTTCATCTGTTGCAGAATAGCCATGCTTTTCTTGTCAGCTACAGGTAACTTGCCTATATGCTTTTCCAGATGTTTAACGACCTGATCCTCAGTTTCTTTCACAAAACCAAGGCTCCATTTATCACCTGCTAATCCTGCTACAGCACCTATGCTAAAAGAACCAAAGTACCAAAGCGGACCAAGATAACTTTTGCGTGAGCCAAGTTCCTGCAAGCGTAGCTCACACCAGTTTAAATGATCGTTCTCTTCCTGAGCTGAACGCTCCATCTGTACGCGAATATCTTCCCGTTTTGCTGTTAATGCCTGTCCACGGTATAAACCCTGTGCCGATACTTCTCCAGCATGATTGATACGCATCAAGCGCGCGGAAAGCTCTTTTTCATCTTCTGTTAATGGCGTCGTCTCTGTAATTCCAGTCGATGGATTAGGACGTTCAGTTGTTGGAGCCAGTGTATACACTGTCTGCAAAGCCTGACTGACCTCGCTAATCACACTATCAAGTAAACTCAGATGACGCATTCTATTTTCCAGTTAGTTCAGAATATTAAGAGACGGCCGATAATAAATTATTTTTGCTTATGTTCTTTCTCTGTAAGCATTTTAATGATTTTAAACAAGTTCTCTTCACCACCTGCCATATAGGCTCCGGTTCTATATTTTCCATTAATAATGATGGCTGGAACAGCATCTGCCTTGGAATTAATACCTATTTCCTGAGCCCGTTTTAACTTTGCCTGAAAAGCCATTGAGTTTTGCACATTTTTTACTTGCTCTTCTGTATAGCCAAATTGCTTAAACAGACGCAACACTGAGTCCGGATTTCTTAAATTTCTGCGCTGTTCATGTATCGCCTGAAAAAGCTGGGGAATTAACTCCTTCTCTCCCGTTGGATCAAGAATATCTGCTAAATAATAAGTTCTTGCGTCTGCGGCCCAGCTTCTGTTCAACATGGCTGGAATCTGCTTAAAATCAACAAAATCAGGGTGATTTTTCTTATACTTTGCAATGCTTGGCTCAAGCTCATAACAATGTGGACAACCCAGCCACATAAGCTCCACAACTTCCACTTTCCCTTCAGGCGCATCAGTTTGCATAGGTGGCGAAATCTTAACATAATGCTTTCCTTCAACAAACTTCGTATCATCAAGTTTCATTGAAGTATCTTTAGTAACTGAATCTGTTTTTTGCTCACCTTGCCGAGATTCTGTTTTTGGCTCTGCAACAGAGGAAGTCGTTTTGCTTATCTTATTATCTGTACTGGTATCTGTACCGGAATCAGATGAAGTAGAACCACAGGCAATTGCAAAAAACAATGGTGATATTATTAATATTGCTATCTTTTTATTTATTTTCATTTGTATAACCTAGCTTAAAAAATTCTATAAACGCACAACATCATATAGTAAAGCAAATAATTTTTGTATTAAAAAACAGTAATAAATCTATAACATTCTCACACCTTTCTTTACACAAAAAAAGCCCGAGCATTACTGCTCGGGCTTTGTTGTTATAACCTGGTGATGTCCTACTTTCACAT
>JALVDQ010000384.1 GCA_027008885.1 Thiotrichaceae bacterium
ACCTACCCCTGGTACATTGCAGGTCTGGTGTTTAAATGGATTAAAAAGAAAGGGGGGCTTGAAGGCATTGGTGAAATCAATAAACGCAAGGCAGATAAGCTCTATGCGGCTATTGATAATTCAGATTTTTATAAAAACCCTGTTGATAAAGAATTTCGCTCATGGATGAATGTGCCATTTACATTGGCAAATTCTGATCTTGATGCCGAGTTTTTGGAACAGGCAGCAGCGCGTGACCTGGTCACACTCAAGGGGCATCGCTCCGTCGGTGGAATGCGTGCCAGCATCTATAACGCCATGCCCGAAGCAGGTGTTGATGCCTTGATTGAAATGATGCATGACTTTGAAAAGAAATACGGTTAAGCCTGGTTATTATATAACTAATGACAACAGCCAGAGATACCCTCACAAGCAATTTTCAGGACTAAAATGACTTATTCAATTCAAACACTTAACAATATTTCAGATAAAGGTTTAAGCCTTTTGCCAGCGGCTAAATATACGGTCGCAAATGAAGTTGAAAACCCCGATGCGATTTTATTACGCTCATTTAAAATGCACGATATGGAAATCCCCGCATCTTTAAAGGCGGTTGGTCGCGCAGGTGCAGGGGTCAACAATATTCCGCTGGATAAAATGACAGATGCCGGTGTGGTGGTTTTTAACGCGCCTGGCGCAAATTCGAATGCGGTAAAGGAACTGGTTATCGCAGGCATGTTAATGGCTTGTCGTAACTTGCCACTGGCGCGGGACTTTGCGATTAACTTGCAGGGTTCAGATGACGAAATCAGCAAACAGGTCGAAGCGGGCAAAAAGAACTTTGCCGGTTTTGAGTTACCAGGCAGAACCCTGGGCGTGGTGGGTTTGGGAGCAATAGGTGTTTTGGTTGCAAATGCCGCGATTTCTCTGGGAATGCATGTTATCGGTTTTGACCCGCTGATTTCCATCGAAAAGGCATGGGAACTCGATTCGCATGTTGAAAAAGCGCGTGATATTGATCACCTTTTGCAAGAATCCGATTTTATTACTTTCCATGTGCCTCTGGTTGATGCAACCAAAAACCTGATTAATGCCGATTCGATTCAGCAAATGAAAGATAACGCCATTATTTTGAATTTCGCAAGAAATGGCATTGTTAATGATGAGGCGGTTTGTGCTGCACTCGATTCTGGAAAATTGTATTCTTATGTCTGTGATTTTCCATCCAACCGTTTAAATGCACACAACCGTGTGATTGCCCTGCCACATCTAGGCGCTTCCACAGCAGAGGCAGAACAAAATTGTGCCATTATGGTTGCGAATGAAGTCAAAAATTATCTGGAAGATGGCATCATCAAAAATTCGGTGAATATGCCAACGGTTGAACTGCCCAGAAAAGGGGACGCTCGCCTTGCCATGATCCACAAAAATATTCCGGATATGGTGGGGCAGGTATCGCATATTCTAGGTAAGGCTGGTGCAAACATCATTCACATGGTAAACAGTTCGCGTGATGATGTTGCGGTAACATTGATGGATCTGGAAACCACGCTTGAAGATGCAACCCAAACCGAATTATCGGCTATTGATGGCATGTTGAAATTACGTGTATTGTAAGGAGCCTGTCCGAGAATAGGATGACTGAATGAGTGAAAAACCGGATGTAACAACAAAACTGCTGGCAATCCGTGAGCGGATAGATGCTATCGACGATCAAATTCTGGAGTTGTTATCAAAACGCGCCCAGTGCGCGGAAGAAGTGGGTGAAACCAAGCGCGCTGCGGGCGATAAAGACCTGTGGTTTTATCGACCCGAGCGTGAGGCACAGATTTTGCAGCGGATGTCGGCAAATAATCCGGGACCACTGGAAAATGAGCGCATTACTGCGATTTACCGCGAGATTATTTCATCCTGTCTGGCACTTGAACAAATTATCAAGGTCGCTTTTTTAGGGCCGGAAGGTACATTCACACAGGAAGCTGCGAATAAACATTTTGGTCAATCAATTGAGACCGTTCCGGTTGCATCCATTGGTCATGTGTTTCGTGAAGTTGAAAACGGGCTGGTAGATTACGGTGTTGTGCCAATTGAAAATTCAACCGAAGGCGTTATCTCCTACACCCTGGATATGTTTATGAACTCATCGCTAAAAATCAGCGGTGAAATCAAGTTGCGCATTCATCAAAACTTGTTGACCAACAAGGACGACTGGAAACAGGTGGAACGTGTTTATTCGCATCAGCAATCCCTGGCGCAGTGTCGTGAATGGCTGGATGCCAATTTGCCTGATGCCGAGCGCATTCCCGTTGCCAGCAATACCGAAGCGGCAGTGATGGCGACTAATGATGACAGTGCAGCCGCGATTGCAGGTATCAAGGCAGCGGAAATTTATGGCTTGAAAATAGCGCAGAAAAATATTGAAGATAATGCCGACAACACCACCCGTTTTCTGGTGATTGGCAAGCAGGATGTACCGCCATGTGGTGTAGATAAAACCACCCTGATGATCTCTGCCAAAAATCGTGCCGGAGCACTCTATCATCTGTTAACGCCGCTTGCCAAAAATGGGCTGGATATGACCCGCATCGAGTCGCGTCCGTCACGCAATGCGAATTGGGAATATTATTTCTTCCTCGACATAAACGGTCATGCAGAGGATGAAAATGTTGCCAAAGCACTTAAAGAACTGGAGCAGGAAGCTGAATTAATGCGGGTGCTGGGATCCTATCCAAAAGCAATATTGTAGTAATTACCCATCCCCCCTGTTTTTAACACTTTTTACGCTTTTATGATAATGAATAAACCATGACAGATTTTTTAAAACTCGCCGTTAAAGGTGTGCAGGGTTTAAAACCCTATCAGCCAGGCAAACCGATTGAAGAGCTTGAACGCGAGCTGGGTGTAACTGATACGCTCAAGCTGGCTTCCAATGAAAACCCGATGGGACCAAGCACCAAAGTCATTGATGCACTGCATGACCCGACCCCACAACTTGATTTATATCCGGATGGCGGTGGCTTTATCCTGAAACAAAAACTCTCAAAAAAGCTGGGGGTGGGTGAGGCGCAAATTACCCTGGGCAATGGCTCAAATGATGTGCTGGACATGATTGCGCGTGCTTTTTTATGTGAAGGGCGTGAAGCCATTTATTCAGAATACGCCTTTGCGGTTTACCCCATTAGTGTGCAGGCGGTAGGTGCCACGCACAAGGTCGCCAAAGCACTGCCTGTTGATCATGCAGAGAATCCCTATGGGCATGATTTGGCTGCCATGCAGTCATTGATTAGCGATAAAACCCGCGTTATTTTTATTGCCAATCCAAACAATCCGACCGGAACCTGGCTGAATGCCACTGAGCTGGACGATTTTATTCAGAATGTGCCTGATGATGTGATCGTGGTGGTAGATGAGGCTTATTTTGAATATGTGGTCGAAGCAGACTACCCCGATACCTTGCAATGGTTGGATAAATACCCCAACCTGATTGTGACGCGCACTTTTTCAAAAATCTATGCACTTGCAGGTCTGCGTGTTGGCTATGCGGTTTGCAATGAACAAATTGCTGATCTGCTCAACCGCGTGCGCCAGCCCTTTAATGTTAATTCCCCCGCATTGGTTGCAGCCACAGCCGCGCTTGATGATGAGGAACACCTTAAAAGCTGTCGTGACATTAATCTGGAGGGGATCGCTTTCTGGCGCAAAGCCTGCGAGCAGAGGAATCTGGAGTATATTCCGAGCGTGGGTAATTTTATCACGATTGATTTCAAACAGGATGCCATGCCAATTTACGAGGCACTTCTGCATGAAGCGGTTATCGTCAGACCAATCGCCAACTATGGTCTACCCAATCATCTTAGAATCACCATCTCGACACCTGAAGAAAATCAGCAATGTCTGGATGCACTTGACAAGGTTCTGGCACATTGAGTACCGCAAAAACTACCGCAAAGATCAAAAAATTGGCAATCTTTGGCGTCGGTCTGATTGGTGGCTCGCTGGCACTGGCACTGAAAAAAGCAGGCTACTGTGAAACCATTGTAGGCTGTAGCCGCAGTGCAGAACATCTGCAACGCGCGATTGAGCTGAATGTTATAGACAGCTATACGCTTGACCCCAAAGAAGCCGTAAAGGGCGCGGATATGATCCTGCTGGCGGTACCATTGCGTGCTATTCAGCCAGTGCTTGAAAGCTTTGTTGATGCAATCGAAGCGGATGCCATTATTACCGATGCCGGGAGTGCGAAACGCAGCGTGGTGAAGGCAGTAAAAAATGCCTTCGGTGGCAAAATACCTGCAAATTTTGTTCCCGGGCATCCCATTGCAGGGCGCGAAAAAAGCACGGTAGAGGCTGCCGTTGTTGATTTGTATATTGATCAAAAGGTAATCATCACACCGCTTGAAGAAACCTCGACAGAAGCGCTTGCAAAGGTCAAAGCAATGTGGGAGGCAAGTGGCGCAATTGTTGAAACGCTGGATATTAACCAGCATGATCATGTACTTGCCGCAACCAGCCATTTACCGCATGTGCTTGCCTATTCATTTGTGAACACACTTTCAAAATCGGAGTATGGCGATGATGTGTTTGCCTTTACCGCTGGCGGTTTTAAAAGCTTTTCGCGTACTGCATCCAGCGATCCGGTGATGTGGCGTGATATTTGTCTGGAAAATCGTGATGCGATAGTAAAGTATCTGGATGACTTCCAGCAGGATCTGGCAGACCTCAGCGAAAAAATTAAAGACTCGGATGGTGATGCCCTAATGCAGGTATTTACTCATTCAAAACAAACCAGAGATAGAAATATCTGAGCAAAAATATGTAAAAAACAGGGGGGATGGGTGGCAGAGGACAGAAGGCAGAGGACAGAAGGCAGAGGACAGAGGACAGAGGACAGAGGACAGAGGACAGAGGACAGAGGACAGAGGACAGTTTTGTAGGCTTAGCCTGAGCGTAACCCAACAAGAGTGTGTCACATTGTTTAACAGCGCTTCTGTGTTTCGTTCCTTAACACTATAAAAAATATGCAAAAAACAGGGGGGATGGGTATTTATACTTGTTTCCCGTCTGTTTAAGCAAATTATTCCAACCACAAACAATCCGTATTAATCCATGAGCAATATTACATTTAAAACCAAACCCGATGGCAAACTAACTGGCAGATTGCGTGTTCCGGGTGATAAATCAATCTCGCATCGCGCCATTATGCTTGGCTCGATTGCCGAAGGCACAACACAGGTAACAGGCTTTCTCAACGGTGATGATTGTATCGCTACCATGAATGCATTTCGTGCCATGGGAGTCGAGATTGAAGAAAACAGTGCGACCGAGCTAAGTATTCATGGTGTTGGCATGAAGGGGCTAAAAGCACCTGAAAAAGAGTTGGATATGGGCAATAGTGGTACTGCCATGCGCTTACTGACTGGCTTGCTTTCAGGACAGGCGTTTGATTCGGTGCTGGTGGGTGATAAATCACTCTCAACGCGGCCCATGAATCGTATTATAAAACCTTTAAAAAACATGGGGGGTGGGTTTGAAACGGAAGAGGGTGGTCGTCCGCCATTAAGAATCAAGGGTGGAAGGCAGTTAAAAGGTGTGCATTATGATCTGCCCATTGCCAGTGCCCAGGTCAAATCTGCCATATTACTCGCCGGATTGTATGCCGAGGGCGAAACCAGCGTAACCGAACCTGGTATTACCCGTGATCATACTGAACGCATGTTGCGTGGTTTTGGCTATGATGTAAAAACCACGGGGGACAGGGGGCAGCATATCAGCCTGCAAGGTGGTGGCAAGCTAACAGCAAGCCGTATTGATGTGCCTGCGGATATTTCCTCTGCTGCTTTTTTTATGGTAGGCGCAAGCATTGCAGAGGGTTCTGATCTGACTTTGGAACACGTCGGCATAAATCCGACCCGCACTGGTGTGATTGATATTTTAAAATTGATGGGGGCTGATATAACTCTGGAAAATCAGCAGGAAGTGGGGGGTGAGCCGGTTGCGGATATTCGTATACGCTCAGCGCAACTCAAGGGTATCAATATACCTGAAGAGCTTGTGCCACTGGCGATTGATGAATTTCCGGTGATTTTTATTGCGGCTGCCTGCGCAACAGGTGAAACCGTCCTGACGGGTGCAGAAGAGCTGCGCGTTAAAGAAAGTGATCGCATTCAGGTCATGGCAGATGGTTTGAATAATTGTGGCATTGATGCCAGGGCAACCGCAGATGGCATTATTATCAAAGCAGGGCAGCTAACAGCAGGAACGGTGGATAGTCATGGTGATCATCGCATTGCAATGGCGTTTTCCATCGCAGGTTTGCGCGCAAATGGCAGTATTAGCATTAACGACTGCGCCAATGTAAATACCTCGTTCCCTGATTTTGTCGATTTGGCAAGTGGGGCAGGTTTGGGAATTTCATAGAGACTGCGTAACATCCTTTCACAGTATTTTTGATAATTGTCTATTTATTAAGCCGGTGTTAACACAGGCTGTTTTATTATTAAAACTCTCCAATAATAAATATAAGCAGGAAATAGACATGAAAAACTATAATAAAAAATTATTAATTGCCTCTCTTTTGGCAGTTTTGGCAAGCCCCGCTGTTTTTGCAGGTGATGACGCAAATGGTTCAGGCACTGGTGAAGGTGCTGCAACCAATGGTATGAATCCAGGTGACACACAAACGGCAACAATCACTGTTCCTGAGGTTGCACTGATTGATGTCACAAACACAATCTCAGCGACTCTGGTTGCTCCAACTGATGCGGGTGATAACTTTGCTGAAGTAACAGCAAGTGGAAATCCGGACTATGATATTAGTGCCAATATTTCAGCTGCAAATCCGGGCAATACCAGAAAAATCGTAGCAACTTCAAGCCAGGTACCTTTAGGCTGGAAATTTACAATTGATATGGCAGCACCAACCGCTTCAGGTACATCAGTTGCGGGCGCGACATTAACAAATGCCACAAATGGCACTGCTGTAGACCTGGTAACAGGTATTAAAAATGTGGCTGAAAAGAATCTGGGCTTAACGGTTAAAATTGCTCCTGAGTCTGCTAACGTAATGCCTTCTTATACGGTCAACACAGGTAAAACTGTCGATATCGTTTATACCATTACAGCAGATAATTAATTCTGTCATCCATTATCTGGATCTGTGAGGCAATCATCTTACTGATCCAGAATGAGATAACTCGTTATTAAATAGCCACGGAGGGTATTTATGTATAGATCCATTTTATTATTCATTCTTTGCCTGTCCAGCGCACATGCTATCACCCTGACCCAGACAGCTAGCTCTGATGTTCTGTTTGATCTGACACCCGTGGCACCAACAGATGCGGGTGATTATTTCGCTGATTCATATACCCGTGATAAAACATTACTCACTATTGATGGCATACCCAACAATCAAAAATGGAAAGTCTATGCCAGAATCAGTAATTTTGTGCACGGTGGTTCGGAAAAAATCAGAATCAAGGTCAAGAGAACAGGTCTCGGAACCGGAGTGAATGCGCCTACAGATGGAGCAACAGGATTTATAAAACTTACTGTTAGTAGCTATAAATATTTTTTTAAGGGAGAAGGTAGCCGTTTTGATATTCCAGTCAGAACCAGAATTGAAGGAATCGGGGTGTATGATGATTACGGTGATTTCAATACCATGATTGAATACAAGGTGGAAACCTATTGAAAGCTGATGGTTGATGCTTCTGAAGAATATGGTGAGAGTATTAAAGTTTCATCACGGGGATATTTATGTATAGATTCATTTTATTATTTATCATTTGCGTATCCAGCGCAAACGCTATCACTCTGACTCAAACAGTAAATTCTGATGTTCTGTTTGACCTGACCCCCGTGGCACCCACAGATGCGGGTGATTATTTCGCTAATTCATATACTCGTGATGCAACCTTACTCAGTATTGAAGGCATAACCAATGATCAAAAGTGGATGGTTTATGCCAAAATC
>JALVDQ010000385.1 GCA_027008885.1 Thiotrichaceae bacterium
AATATCATCTGCACCAGCAGCCCTGCCTGCACTGTCTTTTTCCGATTCGGGTGCTTCTGCTGTTTTTGTCTCCGCTGAATGACGTATTGCCTTGCAGTCATCATGGACGACAGATAAAGGTAGAGCCAACAGGATTTCATCTTCAATAAAATCCCTTAAAAATATTCTCTGGTCTTCAACGAACCAGGTATCAAAACCTTCCTGCAATCTTTCTGCCTGTTCATCGCTGGTGACCAAAACAACCTGAAAGTCACTATCCAGAGGTTCAGTTTTTACCTGCAAACAGCGCTGGCACTGCATTTTCAGATCACTTTGAATATTCCCCTGAATTGCTGCAAAGCCCGTGTCGGTATGGGTAAATTCAAGATGAACATACACAATCGTATTATTCTCGCTGACAGCATTAGCGCCACTTTTGTCAGCCCTGACCAGCAAGTCTTTTAAACGTGGAAAATCTGTCACAGGTATGCGCCCGTCCAGAATTCTGCGTTGCTCTACCAGCCTGAATGGATCAACCTCAACAGGTAAACGCTGAAAACTATTACTCTTCGACATAAGAGCGGAATTATAGGTATCTTGATACCCTGATGTAAAGTTGTTTTTTCGGGGTTTGCAATTTAGGGGTGACGCGATCTTTTTTGAAAGCTTTATTGCCAAAGTCATGTGGGTGATCATTTTATTGTTGCTGTCTGCTGTCTTCTGCAACCCATCCCCCCTGTTTTTCACATATTTTTGCGTAACCTGTACCTGTATTCCGCGGGGCTTCATACGGGCTACGTTGCTGTCCTCAGTCTTCTGTCCTCTGTCCTCTGACCCACCCATCCCCCCTGTTTTTTATATATTTTTGCTTTTTGCATAGTGCGTTGAGGAACGAAACACGGGAACACTGCTGTCCTCTGCCACCCCTGTTTTTATATAAATTCAGGAGGGATGGGTATAAATCCGGTGATAAACGGTTGCATCTCGTATAGAATGCGATGTTCAAAATTTTATTGCATGGATAGATACCAAAGATGATCTTAAAAGGTGAAATGTCAATGCTCAATGTATTGCACCTGCAAGAGCTTGATATTGATAAAATTTGTACTGAATTAAAATTGAAGCGGGACGGATCTCCTCAGTTTTTTCTACGCATACCAATAGTCTTGGACTGTGCCAAACTTGATTTCAATGCCATCAAAAAAGTGCCGCTACAATTTGCGACACTGAAAAACAGGCTGCTGCAACTTGGCTTTGTTCCGCTTGGTGCTCGCAATATGCCAAAAGATATGCAAGAGGTATTGCTAAAAGCTGGCTGGACGATTATGCCAGTGAATAACAAAAGCAATCTGGTGAACAAAAACTCGGAAGATACGCTCGAAAAGCAGGATAATATAATGTCTGGCAAGCCCCCCGAAGAGCTTCGCAAAAAAGAGAGTGCCACATCCAGTTCCCCTGCTTCATCCGCTTCCCCCGGGACAAAAGCAAAGCCAGGCAAAAAAGTCGCGTCACTCACGATTGATCGACCCGTGCGCTCAGGGCAGCAAATCTATGCCGCAGGTGGTGATTTAACCATACTGGCTGCAACCAGTGCCGGTTCAGAAATCATGGCGGACGGCTCAATTCATGTTTACGGCGCATTACGCGGGCGTGTTCTGGCAGGCGTCAATGGCAACCAGCTTGCCAGAATTTACTGCTCGTCACTACAGGCAGAACTGATTGTGATTGCAGGACGCTATCAATTGCTGGATGAGAGCAACACAACGCTTATAGGCAAACCGGCAATGATCCGCCTGGATAATGAAAAATTAATTATTGAGCCGCTTTCATAGCGTGTTTATACTCTTTGCGATTTATTCACAGTTAATAATCGCAGCTGCTTTTGAAGAGCTTTTTTGAAGAGCATAACGATATAAACGGAGAACAAACATTGAGTAAGGTAATTGTAGTCACATCAGGTAAGGGTGGTGTCGGTAAAACAACATCAAGCGCGGCTTTTGC
>JALVDQ010000386.1 GCA_027008885.1 Thiotrichaceae bacterium
GAATGATGAAATGGTTTTGAATGATGCGGGAATGATGGTGCGTAGCTTGGATGAGCGTAGCGTAATCCAACTCCGACGTAAGCCAGATAGAGTGCCACGCTCTTGTCGGATTACGCTTGGGCTAATTCGACCTACAACTGCCCTCTGTCCTCTGCTACCCATCCCCCCTGTTTTTTATATATTTTTGCGTAGTTTTTTCTGTTCTCGACGAAGTTGTTTGCGTTCTTTGCGGCGCATTCCTGCAAGGTAGATTGTGGGTATGGCAAACAGTGTTAGTACGGATGAAAAGCCGACACCCCAGACAATCGCTGTGGCAACTGGTCCCCAGATTAGTGATTGTCCTCCCCAGCCCATTGCCAGTGAGAACAGTCCGGCGATGGTGGTGAGTGTGGTGATCAGTATGGGGATTACGCGACGGCGCGCAGCATAAATCGTGGCATGAATCACACTCATGCCTGCTGCCAGACGATCATTGGCTGCCGAGATCAGGACAATGGCGGCATTGACGGCAATGCCTGCCAGCGCCACCACGCCATACAGTGTATACAGGCTGAGTGGGTTTTGTGTGATCAGCAAGCCAAGAATAACACCTGTAAATGCCAGTGGTACGGTGGCAAGTATAATAAAAGGCTGAAAATAGCTGCGGAACTGGGTACCGAGTATCAAATACATCAAGCCTATGCCAATCAGGAAAAGCCTGGCAATGGAGTCGATGCTTTCCTTTATGTCATCAAGCTGTCCTGAAAAATCAAGGTCAATGGTGGGGAAGTCCTTGCGGTATTTTTCCCAGCCCTGCAGCAATAATTTATTGGCGGTGACGGTATCCAGTTCGCATTTATTGTAGTCGCGCGCTTCTCCATAAATCGCAGGACGCAGACGACAGGCAACAAAATCTTCCTTTATTTTGGGTTTTTGAATGTCTGCCTGCAAGGTGATGGCACGACGAAAATTATAGTGGCGGATATTGCCCAGCGAGATGCTGCGTTCCTGTGTCATTAACTGCTTGATGGGGATGCTGCTGCCGTTGCTGGTGGGCATTCTAAAATTGAGTAATTCTCCAATATCCTGCATATTGTGGTGATCAGCCATCACGCGAATCTGTAGCTTTTCTCCCTTGTCCTGCATTTCTGCCACAATTTCGCCATCGACCAGCAAGCGGATTGTGCGCGTCAGTTCGATAGGGTTAATACCTGCGCGTCGCACTGCATCGTGATCCATTTTTAAAGTCAGTTGCATTCGCCCCCGGCTGGCATCGTCGCTGATGTCCTTGATGCCCTTGATGTTTTCAAGAATTTTGGTGAGAACATCGCGGGCTTTCTGGATAATCTGGTAATCATCACCACGAATCTTTACGCTGATTGCCTTGCCTGCGGGTGGACCACCCGAGAGCATCAGGAAGGAAATATTATTCGCTCCAACAACGCCCAGTACATCCTCACGCATATCATCAACAATTGTTTCGACATCGCGTGAGCCTTCTTTTTTTGAGAGCAAACTCACCACGATTTGACCAAACTGGTCACCGTACATGGGCTCGGTTTCGGTGAACATCAGTCCAGCATAGGCGACCACCGCTCTGGCATCTTTTGCTTGCAGATGTTTTTTGATCGCCTGCTCGACCTTGAGTACGGTACGCATGGTTTCTTCCATGGGCGTTGAGGTAGGCATTTCTACATTGACATAAAAAATCCGGAAAGTGTCGCCTGCAAAAAAATCAACACGAATCATGCCCGCCGCGAGAGCTCCCAGGGCTGTTGCAAATGCCAGAAAGATGCTGAACAGGGTCAGTTTGGGCCAGCGTAATGCAGCTATCAATATTTTTGAGTATTTTAATTGAATCCAGTGAATAGCAGATTCACGCCAGCTTTGTATTTTTGATTTTTTGTCAAAATCGAGTTTTGCGCCATGCACATGGGTGGGTAGCATCCAGAAGGCTTCGATGAGGCTGATGCTCAGTGCAATCGTTACCACCATGGGGAT
>JALVDQ010000387.1 GCA_027008885.1 Thiotrichaceae bacterium
CGAGAATACAGCCCATGCTATTTTTTTGCCCACAATGGTTTCAAAGTCTGTGATGCGTTTTGTCGTGACTTGATCTTCTGTCCCACCAAAATCAGGAAACGCACCAAAGTAAATTTGATCACCATCTGGTGGGAGTAATTTTAGCTTGTTAGACCCTCCTCCTGTCATGCCATTTCCTCCACCGCCGCAGGAAACAAGCAACAGCAAGCTCATTAAGATAAAAAGAATCGGAAGTTTTTTTAATAGCATGATGATTTCAAGGGCTCTGTATAAGTTTGCTAAATATTAGGGGCAGTGTAATATTAACTCAAGTTTCGGAGTTCAAAAACAGCATAGAACACTAAGTACCCAGGCAAAATTAATTTAACAAAATTTCGTTTCCTTGTTTTTGATATTCAAGACATTGCGACGGGAGCATAGTGCTATGTGAACCAAAGCAATAACGAAGAAGATCAGAAAACAGATTGTTAGATTAATTTTGAGCGGGTACTGTATAACCCACCCCCCCCTTTTTTTACTATTTTTATATCAATAACCTCCAGGATTTAATAAATGCAATTAGTAAGCTGGAATCTGAATGGTCTTGAAGATCACTGTCTGGATGAGCGCACTGAAGCTGCCATGTTTCAGATGTTACTAGGTGCCCCCCCTGAGAAAGTCATGCTTAAGGGAATAAAACCCAATATGCCGGATATTATTGTCTTGCAGGAGGTTGTTGAAAGAAGTTTTTATGCGCATATCAAGCCCCACTTAAAGGCGGCAGGATTTCATATCTATCCTGAAGCACCCGCTGAGCGCTCCTATTTTGAAGTCATTGCCAGCCGTGAAGCCTTTGGAGAAACTCAGTATCAGAGATTCTCATGGACAGAACAGGGGCGTGGTTTAAGCATGGCGCGGTTAAAAAATGGCTTATGTGTAATGACAGCCCACATGGAAAGTCAGAAGTCTGGCTCTGCCATGCGAGTTGATCAGGCAAAAGAAATATCGGCATTAATGACCCGGCATTCTCCCTGTGTTTTTGCGGGTGATACGAATTTAAGAAAAAAGGAATGGCTGAGCCTGGATCACACCGGGGAGAAAACAGAACTAAAAACAGGGATAAAGGATGCCTGGGAAGCACTGGGCGCACCAGAGTCACACAAAATCACCTGGAAAAACAGGCACTACAAAGCGCGCTATGATCGGGTCTGGACTCATGCCCTTGGTACTCCAACAAGCTTTGAAACCTTTGGAAAAGATGAGATTGCAGGCATTCAGATGCCTGTATCGGATCATTATGCCTTGCGAGTATCCTTTGATTTTTGATGGTTGTTCCTGTTTTGATTTTATGCCATGCCCGCCGCTTTCCCCTGTATTTTCTGCCTGCTTTCTGGCTTGCTTTGCGCCTGGTTGCCAACCTTTTCGAGTAACGTAAAGGTCGATGCAGAACACGCTTGCGTTGTATGCGAAACGCAGAATGGAATATTTAATCAGCGCTTCCGTGTTTTGCTTCTCAATACAGACTACACAAAAATATGTAAAAAAAGGGGGGATGGGTTTATAAGATATCCGCCGTTTTATGGATTCGGATTTGGTGTTATGTCATTATTTATCTGCTCAATGACTGCCAGCGGGTTCTTTGCCTGTGTGATTGGGCGTCCGACTACAATATAGCTAACACCAACGAAGCTTCTGCGGGTATCATTAAACCACATAAAAAGGACACCCATAACTTAATCAAAGTCACCGAAACCCTGTACCCCGCGCAAAGCGAAAGCTATCACTACAGCAGTACAGGCAATATTTAACAACAAACCGTAGAAGACAGCATTAGCCCCGAGCAAATCAGCCAGTGGAACAAACCGCAGGCGGGGCGATTAGCACACGGAGAGAAAATGGTAAGCCACAACGCGAATACTCGTATGAAAAATGTGCTCGTGTGATTAAAAAATATTTTACTCTGAACCCCAAATATTCAGCTGGCTAATGGATACCCC
>JALVDQ010000388.1 GCA_027008885.1 Thiotrichaceae bacterium
AATTTTTATCATGTTTGTTGTGATCCTTACCCTGATATTCCTGAGCATACTGTATCTGTTAGGTTTTATTTAACTCACCTACCCATCCCCTACTTTTTCATATATTTTTCCTCCTGACATAATGCTGTCAGGAGACCTGTTGTATAGTTGTAAGTACCTGAGCGAAATTAACCTAACAAAAATTTTGCTTGGGTACTTAAGGGCAATCCGAGCAGTTACAGATTCCCTGAATCAACTAACCAACTTCAACCGAGGATAAAACAATGACTAATCCAATGAAACAACACGGCGCGTTTAGCTGGAACGAACTAATGACAAGTGATATTGAAGGCGCTAAAGCCTTTTACACGAAAATGTTTGGCTGGGAGCTTGAGGATATTCAAAAGGAAATGCCGTATACACTGGTAAAAATAAACGGTCAGGAATCAGCAGGCATGATGACAATGCCTCCTGAAGCCGCTGGAATGCCACCCATGTGGGGCGCGTATGTGACGATCGATGATGTTGATGCAAGCGCCAAACAGGTTGAAGAACTGGGTGGCAAAATTCTTCTGGAGCCACGAGATATTCCTGAAGTTGGCAGATTTTGTGTGATCAGCGACCCTCAAGGTGCTACGCTTAGTATGATTTCTTATTTTAACCAGGAATAAAACTACCGCTAAAACGCGTGAGCATAAAAAAAATGCGCAAAGCCGACAGACTCTTCCAGATAATCCAGTTTCTGCGAACCAGACGTGTCACTACAGCACTCTGGCTGGCAGAACGGCTGGAGGTCTCTGAGCGTACCATTTACCGGGATATTAAAGACCTGATGCTGTCAGGAGTCAATATCGAAGGCGAAGCCGGCATTGGCTATGTGGTAAGGCGTGGCTTTGATTTGCCGCCGCTAATGTTTGACAAGGAGGAGCTCAGCGCACTTACTTTGGGAGCAAGAATTGTAGAAAGCTGGGCTGACCCGGCACTGGCAACAGCGGCACAATCAGCACTAAGCAAAATAGAAAGTGTTTTGCCTGATGACTTAAAAGATCGCACTGGTCAAATCCGCCTGTTTGCACCAATGACCCAAATTCGACCGGATGTAGCAACAAAAATGGCAGAGGTTCGGTTTGCTGCGGATAACAGCAACAAACTCGTACTTGATTACTCTGATGCAAAACAACAAATTACCCAGCGTACAATTTGGCCGCTGGGATTATTTTTCTGGGGCGCTGTATGGACAATAGGTGCATGGTGTGAATTACGCCAGGCATTCAGAATTTTTCGTCTTGACCGGATTCTGGCAATTAGCGTCCTCGAAGAAAAGTTTCCTGATAAAAAAGGTCAAAGGCTGGAGGACTTGATAGCGCATGAATGCCGGAATAATATATAAGTACCTGCTCAAAATTAATCTAACAATTTAGCCCCTGTTTTCTGATCTTCTTCGTTATTGCTTTGCTCACATAACCTACTATGCTCCCGTCGCAATGCCTTGAATATCAAAAAACAGGAAACTTTTTGTTAATTAATTTTGTTTGGGTACTTAACCCATCCCCCCTGTTTTTTATATATTTTGCGGTGCTAATCCAACCTACGCATTGGGTAAATCAAAGTCTATAGCCTATTTTTTAGACTTCTCTTTAGCGTATATAATACCCATCCCCCTACTTTTTTATATATTTTTGTAATATAACCCTCCAGCATGTCAACAATCGAAAAAACACTTTATCTTGCGCGTCATGCCAAATCCTCGTGGAATAGCGGTGCGCCGAATGATTATCAGCGACCTCTGAGCAAGCGGGGGCAGCGTAATGCAGAAAAAATAGGTGCTGAGCTCGCCAAACGGGGCTGGAAGCCTGAGCTTGTGATTACTTCCCCTGCAATTCGCGCCAGTCAGACCTGCCAGGTTTTGTGTAAACACCTCGGTGTCAGCAAAGAGCAGATAACCTGGAACAGGGAGGTTTATGCCGCCTACATGGTGACTCTACTGC